>NZ_JBVVPN010000042.1:0-63688 GCF_055811035.1 Bradyrhizobium sp. MI1.10 | reverse complement strand
AGCGTGTTCGAGACGGGGGTGTGCCTGGGCCCCGGTTGCCGGCAAATCTATACCGTGCTAGGGTGGCAATGGCGGCTCTCGTGCCCCCTGATCGGCCCCCCCCCCCCCGCGCCAACGAAGCCTCACTCCTTGGTTTGCACTGGCGTTCCGTCCGCCCCACGGGCCGCCTGCGACAATCCGAGTCCGCCGCGGACATAAAGACGCGACAATTGCGAGGCTTTTCGGTTGCCCCTGCCCTGATTCCCTCTCCCCGGAGTTCCCATGTCTTCTGCCGACAGGCCGGCGACACGCCTTGCGACCAGGCTTGCCTTCCTCGTCGCGGGCTTCGGCATCGCGTGCTGGGCACCGCTGGTGCCGTTCGCGAAGGCGCGGCTCGCCGTCGACGACGGCATCCTCGGACTGCTCCTGCTCAGCCTCGGCATCGGCTCGGTCGTCGCGATGGTTCTGACCGGCGTGCTGAGCGCGCGCTATGGCAGCAAGCCGATCGTCATTGCGGGCGGGCTCGGTCTTGCCCTGGTCCTGCCTCTGCTGACAATCGCGAGCTCGTCCATGACGCTCGCGCTGGCACTCTTCGCATTTGGCGCCGCGCTCGGCTCCATCGACGTCGCCATGAACATCCACGCGGTTGAGGTGGAGCGCGCCGCAGGACGTCCGCTGATGTCCGGCTTCCACGCGCTGTTCAGCATCGGCGGCTTCGCCGGGGCCGCGCTGATGACCGCACTGCTCTCGCTGCAACTCGGCGCGCTCGCTTGCACGCTGATCTGCTCCGTCCTGATGCTGATCGCGATGCTGGCGGCGTGGCCGCGGCTGCTTCGCTCTGTGCAGGTGCAGGAGGGGCCGTTGTTCGTGCTGCCGCATGGCGCCGTGCTCCTGCTCGCGCTGCTTTGCGCCATCACCTTCCTGGTCGAAGGCGCGATGCTCGATTGGGGCGCCTTGCTCGTCATCGGCGCGGGTCTCGTTTCCGAAGCGCAAGGCGGGATCGGCTACATCGTGTTCTCGGTAGCCATGACGATCGGGCGGCTCGGCGGCGACGCCGTCGTCGCACGCGTCGGAGACCGCACGACATTGTTCTGGGGCAGCCTGATTGCGATCGCGGGTTTCGTGGTCCTGCTCACGGCTCCCGTCGTGGCGGTCGCCATAGCCGGCTTCCTGCTGATCGGCCTCGGCGCATCGAACCTCGTGCCGGTGCTGTTCCGCCGGGCGGCGAGGCAGACGGTGATGCCCACGGGGCTCGCCGTTGCGGCGATCACGACCGCCGGCTATGCTGGCGTTCTCGTCGGCCCCGCCGGTGTCGGCTTCGTGGCACGCTTTGGCGGATTGCCGATGGCGTTCTGGCTCCTGGCCGCGCTGATGGGCCTCGTCACGCTGACGGCGCGCATGGTTACGCGCGCCGACGGCTGAGCGGCGTCACAAATTGCTCAGCCCGATCGATTTGATCAGGGGCGCGAGGCTTGCGGATGTGGCCTCGACGATGCGCTGGAATTTGTCCGGACTTGAATCGTTGTCCGGCTCCATGCCCTGAGCGCGATAGCTCGCCAGAAGCGCCGGTTCGGCCATGGCGAGCCGCGTCGCCTGCGCGATCCGGTCGATGATCGCATCGTCGGTGTCCTTGGGCGCGAACAGACCGAACCATCCCTCATACCGGATGCCGGGCATGCCGGATTCGACGGCCGTCGGGATCTCCGGCGCGCCGCTCAGCCGCGTTTCGGTGGTGACCGCGAGCAGCCTGACTTTCCCCGCTTGAGCCAGCTGCTGCAATTGAACGGACATGACGGCAATGACGAGCGATATCTGGCCGCTGACGAGATCGTTGGTCGCCTGCGCGATGCCCCGATAGGGCACGTGGACGATGTCCAGCGCACCGGCCTGCTGCTTGAAGGATTCGCCGACCAGATGGTTTCCGGTGGCGATCCCCGGCGTGCCATAGGACAGCTTTCCCGGATTGGCTTTCGCATAGGCGATCAACTCGCGCAGGTTTGCGGCGGGCACCGAAGGATTGACGGCGAAAACCAGCGCGCTGTTGATCAGCCGGTAGATGGCGCGGAAATCGCCAACCGAATATCCGGGATTCGCCGACGTCATGGGAATGATGACCTGCGTGCTGCCGTTGCCGAGCAGCAGCGAATAGCCGTCGGGCTCCTCGCGTGCGACCGCCGCGGTCCCGATGGCGCCGCCCGCACCGCCGATATATTCGACGAAGGTCGGCCCCAGCAGCGACGGCATCCTGTCAACCCAGGGGCGCGCGATCTGGTCACCCGATCCACCGGGTCCGTAGGGAATCACCAGGCGAATGGGACGAGACGGATAGTCGGCGGCTTGTCCGCTGCGGGGAAGCGCGGGGAGCGCCGCTGCGCTTGTCAACGCGTGCACGAATTGTCGCCGCGTGAAAGAGGCCATGCTGGAAATTCCGGAAGTCGGCAGTCGATGTGGTGGCGGGACCGGCTCCCGGACGATGCCATCGCAGCAATCCGGCATCGCAGTCAATGCTCCATCCGGGCGAGCCTCGGCGTCATCGCATTGTCACATCGGCCTAACTCTTTACTTTCCAAGCACAATTTCGCGAGCGAGCCGACCCAAGCCGTCCACGCAGGGCTGCCAGCCCTGCCCACTGCTTTCGGCCAGTTTACTGTACGCCTCGTTCTGGTAGACCAAAAAGTAATACCTTTTGACTCCCTTCGAGGGGGCGATGGCGCGTGCCAGATCGTAGCGAAGACTCGGCCATTTCCTTTGGGCCATTTCGACTGTTTCCGAAGTCCCGGCTCTTGGAGAAGGAGGGGGCGCCGCTTCATGTCGGCGGCCGCGCGCTCGACATTCTCATCTTCCTTGCCGGACGCCCCGGAGAAGTCGTCGACAAGAGAGAGCTGGTCAAGCGCATCTGGGCCGGCGTCAATGTCGACGAGGGCAGTCTGCGCTTCCATGTCGCGGCGCTGCGCAAAGCGCTCGGCGATACCGGCAAGTCGGCCCGTTACGTCGTTAACGTGCCGGGCCGCGGCTATTGCTTTGTCGCCTCGTTCGCTCAAGCAGCTGCGCCAGCCGCCCCGCTCGCGGCCGAAACCGCCCCTCCCCGCTCCCTGCCCGCTCAGCTAACCAGGATGGTCGGCCGGGAAGATGTCATCGAGAAGATCTCGAACGGACTTTCCCTCTATCGCTTCATGACGGTCGTCGGCCCGGGCGGCATCGGCAAGACCTCGGTCGCCGTCACCGTCGGGCATCGCCGCTCCCAGGATTTCGGCGGGCGAGTCTTCTTTGTCGATTTCGGTCCGCTGAGGGATGCCAGTCACATCGCGACCACCATTGCTTCGGCGCTCGGACTGACCATCAGCGCGGAAGATCCGACGCCGGCCCTTCTGACTTTCCTCAAGATCGGCCCGGCCCTGCTGATCTTCGACAGTTGCGAACATGTGCTGGATCAATTGGCGCCTCTCGTCGAGCACATCGTTCGCGAAGCACCGCAGCTTCGTGTTCTCGCAACCAGCCGCGAGTCGTTCCGGAGCGAAGGCGAGCGGATTTTCCGGCTGTTCCCACTGGATTGTCCGCCCGAGCGCGAAGGGCTTGCTGTCGACGAGGTTCTTGCCTATCCCGCGGCTCAACTCTTTGTGGACCGCATTGCGCAGAGCTCGGGACCGTTTCAGCTCAGCGCAGAAGAGGCGCCCCTCGTCGCGAGCATCTGCCGGCGCCTCGACGGCATCGCGCTGGCGATCGAGCTCGCGGCGGGCCGCGTCAATGCTTACGGCATCGCCGGCACGGCATCCCTGCTCGACAGCCGCTTTTCGCTGCAATGGCGCGGCCGGCGCACCGCCGTGCCGCGGCACCAGACGCTCGCTGCGGCGCTCGACTGGAGCTACGACCTTCTGCCTCCCGTGGAGAGCGCCACGCTGCGACGCTTGTCGGTCTTTGCCGGGCCTTTCGCGCCGGAGACGGCGGCAGCGGTCGCGTCCGGTGACGGCCTCAACGCATCCGAGACCCTCGAAGCAATCGACAGCCTGGTGACCAAGTCGCTGATCTCGCCGTCCGGCTCGCGGACGCTGCGCTATCGGCTGCTCGACACCACGCGCACCTATGCATACGGAAAACTCAACGAGCTCGGCGAAGCCAGGCAGTTCGCGCGGCGTCATGCCGAGCATTTTCGCGATTTATTCCAGCGCGCGGAGGCGGATATTTCGACGCCGCTGCCCGAATGGCTGAGCATCTATGGCGCGGAGCTGGACAATGTGCGCGCGGCGTTGGACTGGGCCTTCGGGCCCGACGGCGAGGCGACACTCGGCATCGCGCTGACGGCGGCCGCGATCACGCTGTGGGTGCGTCTTTCACTGTTCGCGGAATGCCGTGAGCGCAGCAGAACGGCACTCGCAGCGCTCGGAGACACCGCCGACGATGACCGCATCCGCATGCAGCTCCTGTCGGCACTCGGCTGGTCGCTGATGTATGGCGAGGGCCGCGCGCGCGAGGCGCGGCCGATCCTCGAGACGACCCTCGAGCTGGCTGACAGGCTCGACGACAAGGATTTCCGGCTGCGCGCGCTCTGGGGCTTGTGCATCGACCAGTTCAACAACGGACAGTTCGGCAAGGCCCGTGCGCTCGCCGATCGCTTTGCGAACGCAGCGGCGAACTCGTCCGACAGGACCGACGTCATGCTGGGCGACCGCCTGATGGCCGTAGCGCTGCACTATCTCGGGGATCAGAACGAAGCTCGGCTACGCATCGACCGGGTCAATGCATCGCTGCATGTGCTGGCGGAGAAGCCGAAAATCTTCCCGCTCGATCTGAGAATCTCGACCCAATATTTTCGAGCTCGCATCCTGTGGCTTCAGGGCCTGGCCGATCAGGCTCAGGCCCTCACCGCCAGGAACATCGAGGAAGGCCGCGCCAATGGCCACGCACTGACCTTCTGCAGCGTGCTCGGACAGGCCGCCTGCCCAATCGCCTTCTGGTCCGGCGATTTCGAGGCCGCGCAGCGTCACGGCGCCGAGCTGCTCGAACACACCGAGCGACACGCGATCCGGCTGTGGGGCCTGTGGGCTAGGGCCTTCAATGCCGCAGTCATGGTCAAACGCGGCGACTCGACCGGCCTGCCACTGCTGCGCGAGGAGCTCAATCGCGCCGGCGATGCGCGCTTCCTGCCGCGTTTTCTGCCCCTGCTCGGCGAGCTCGCCGCGTGTTCTGGAGAAGCCGACCAGGTCGATCGCGGCCTCGACGTGATCGAGGATGTCCTGACCCGCTGCAACGACCGGCAGGAGCTCTGGTATCTGCCGGAGCTGATCCGCATCAAGGGAGAGTTGATGCTCAGGAGCACCCGGCATTCAGGAGACGCCGAGCCGCGCTTTCGCGAGGCCATGGACATTGCCGGCCAGCAAGGCGCGCGCTTCTGGGAGCTGCGAAGCGCGGTCAGCCTGGCGCGGTACATGATCGGCGCTGGCCAGACCAAGGAGGCCTTGGCAATTCTGGAACGCGCATGCCGGCCGTTCACCGAAGGTGCCGGCATCGCCGAAATCCGCAGCGCCCACGATTTGATCGAGCAGCTCCGAGCTTGACGAGTCGGCTGGCCGGCGCCGATTCATCCGGCGCGCGGAATGAATCCGGGCACGCCAGTCTCGACGACCGTGTTGAACCTGATGTTTGTCGTGATCTCGTCCCTCATCTCTCGCATGGCGTCTTTGGGCAAAGCCGAAATATCGAAGTTCTCCTGGATGCGCCGGGGATTGGTCGAAGTCGTCAGGAAAGCGGTGCCGCGCTGGACGGCCCACGCCAGCGCAATTTGGGCCGGTGTCTTGTGCAAACGCTCCGCGATGGCAGTGATCACCGGATCGGCCAGGACGTTCGGCTTCATCGCGTGCCCCAGCGCTGCAAACGCCTGCAAGACGATCCCGTGCTCTCGACAGAAGTCGAGCAGGTCCCACTCGGGAAGATACGGATGCGATTCGACTTGCACCATGGCGGGCCTGATCCGCGCGACCGAAACGATCTCGCGCAGCTTGTCCAGGGTGATGTCCGACAGACCGATCGACTTGCAGTGCCCCTCGTCGACCAGGCGCTCCAGCGCCCCCCACGTCTCCGCCAGCGTAACACCTGAATCATAGATGACCCGACCGTGCTCATCTCTCGGATCCTGTTCGTCGCCGGGTTGAAAGGCAAAGGGCGTATGGATGATGTAGCAATCGATCTCGTCGACTTGCAGCCGCCGGCGACTGGCGTCGAAGGCAGGCCTGACCCGTTCCGGCCGATGATTGGTGTTCCATAGCTTCGTCGTAACGAACAGGTCCTTGCGCTGAAGCGTTCCCTCCTTGAACGTCTCCTGCAGCGCATCGCCGACCGCTTCCTCGTTGCGATAGCGCTCCGCGCAATCAAGGTGTCGAAATCCGGCCTCCAATGCAGCCTTGGTGGCCTGCCTGGTCACGAGCGGATCCGGAATGAGCGTGCCAAATCCCACCGCGGGAATCGTCCCGGATTGATGAGTTGGAATCCTCGTATAACGAAGCGTATCTGACGAAGTCATGCTCATACTCCTTTGTTTGTCCTCGGCTCCCTCAAAAGCGAGGGACGAGGTATTCGATGCGATGTCATTCCACGGCTCCAGGCGTTAACCGGTCGGCCGCGGCTTACGGAGAAAAAACACGAGCGGAATCACGACGAGCATGGCGAGCATCAGGATCTCGAACTGGTCGATGACCGCGACGGTCGCCGCCTGACGCGTGACCATGCCGTTGAGGGCGGCAAGGCTTGGCTTCGCGATCGGCCCCCCGACGAATGCAGCGACTCGGTAGGGCGTGAGGTTCTTTGCGAGTGCGACGTGCACAGCCTGCGTGTTGGCGTAGAAGAAGAGCTGGACCACTGCGATGCCGATGGTGCTGCCATAGAGGCGCGACAGGTTGATCAGCGCGCTGCCTTCCGGGCGGAGCTTCGGATCGAGCGTGCCGAACGCGGCCCTGGCGAGCGCGGGCAGCAACATGCCGAGGCCCGCTCCCTGGAGCAGGCCGGCCTCGACCACCGGCCGCCAATCCATCGCCGGTGAATAGCCAAGCATCAGCCAGTTGGCATAGACCACCAGCGTCATTCCACCCACGAGGAACGGCCGGTAGTCGATCTGCGCCGGGACCAGGCTCGTCAGCACCAGCGCTCCCACCAGCGCGACGCCGCGCGGAACGGTCATGTATCCGGTGGTGTCAACGGGGTAGTTGAGCAATTCCTCCAGCATCGGGGACGTCAGGGCCAAGGTCGGCAGCAGCACGAAGCCAACCGCGAAGGAGATGACCGTCGAGAGCACGAGATTGCGGTCCCTGAACAGCGCCGTGCGGAGAAAGTGCTCCTTTGTCGTCATGACGTGCACGACGAAGAGATAGAAGCCGAGCACGGAGGCGCCCGCCTCGATCCAGATTTCCGTCGAGGCAAACCATTCGAGGCGCTCGCCGCGGTCGAGCAACATCTGCAACCCAATCATGCCGACGGAGAACGTCGTCAGGCCGAAGAAGTCGAAGGGCTGGCTCCGCTCCGCCCGCTTCTCGCCGAGCAGCTGAGTCATCGTCAGGAAAATGAAACCCGTCATCGGCAGGCTGAAATAGAAGATCGCGGGCCAGCCGTAATATTCACTGAGCCAACCGCCAATGGCCGGGCCGCTGCTGATGCCGAGCAGGGAGCAGACGGTCCAGGCCAAGTTCATGCGCGCATGTCGCGCCGGCGGTGTCGCCTCGAGCAGGATCGCCAGCGAGAGCGGCGCCAGCGGTCCGCTCGCCGCGCCCTGGAGGATTCGCGCCAGCACGAACTGAATCGACGTCGTCGCCAGCGTGTCGAGGGCGAGACCCAAGACGAAGATCGTGACAGCGGCCTGATAGACCACTTTCCGGCCGTAGCGTCCCGCCAGCCATTGCGTGATCGACATGGTCACGGCGCTCGCCGCGATATAGGAGGAAAACACCCAGCCGACCTCGTCATTGGCCATCGAGAGCGTCGCTTGAATATGGGGTAGCGCCGCGTTCGGTATCGAAATGTTGACGGCCTGCATGTAGGTCGCCATGAGTGCGGCCGCGGCGATCGCGTGATGACCGCCGGGCGCCGTGGTCGATGGAAGGGGCGTACTCATTTGCCCTCCGTTGCAGGCGCCGGTTGGAGCAGATGCGGCCAGCTGCGGCGATGGCCTGTATCGACCCGCGCCGTCACGCTGATGCCCGAGAACAATGGCCGGTTCGGATCGAGATCGTCGAGTTCCAGGCGCACCGGCAATCGCTGCACGACCTTGACCCAGTTTCCCGTCGCATTCTCGGGCGGCAGGAGCGAGAAGTCAGAGCCGGTCCCCGGACTCATGCTGACGATGTGCGCCTTGAACTTGCGATCCGGATAGGCATCGACGTCGATCGTCGCCTCCTGGCCCGGGCGCATGTGGGTCAAGCCGGTCTCGCGGAAATTCGCCTCGACCCAGACGTGCCGGCTCGACTGCAGCGAGAACGTCGTTGCCCCAGCATTGACGAAGCCGCCGATCTGGAGATCGTCCACCTTGGTCACGATGCCGTCGTCCGGCGCCGTCACGGTGGCGTAGGAGAGATCCAGCCGCGCACGGTCGAGCTGTGCCCTGGCCGCGCGAACGGTCGGATGACGGTCGATGTCGATATCTGCATCGCCATCGAGGGCGACGATCGTGTTGCCGATCTGCTGTTCGATCGACGCCATGCGGTGGCGAGCGACCTTCATGTCCGTCTCGGCCCGCTCATAGACCGCGCGCGGCGTGAAGTCGGAGGCAACCAGCATCTTCTTGCGATCGAACTCGCGCTCGTCGAAGGTAGCCGTCTCTTTGGCCGACTGCAGCTCCGCCTGCTGCTGACGATGGGTCGCCTTGAGGGACTCGATCTGGAGCCGCGCACTTCCGAGGCGCGCCTCGGCCTGGTCGACGGCAATTTGATAAGGCTCCGGGTCGATGCGAAACAGCACCTGCCCGCGCCGGACGCGCTCGTTGTCGCGCACGGCTATCTCGACCGCCTGGCCGGAAACGCGTGCGTTGATGGTCACCTTGGCGGCACGCACGAAGGCGTCGTCGGTCGAGACATATTGCTCCTGCGCCAGATAGATGAAGGCGCCAACCACGGCCACCGCCATCGGCAGCGCGAGCATCAGCGGCCGTCGCAACCGCTTGCCGAGCCCTGCCCCAAACCATTGCGCGGCAGCCTTGCTCGGGCGGAAGCTGCTGCCATCGCCGAGCCCGCCGGCGATTGGCGCGAAATCGAAACGCATCGGAATATCCTCGGGTTCAATCTATTTAATAACGATCGTTACAAATATTGCACTCCAACGCGGCGATCAAGGCTGCGACCCTTGATTTTTATAACGATCCATACAAATATACGTGTAGAACAGGGCAACCGGGGTTCTGACGATATGGCACGGAAAAAGAGCGAAACGAGCCCGGCGCGCCGGGGACGGCCACCGGCCTACGACGCAGAGACCGCCTTGAAGCGGGCAACGGAGACGTTCTGGAGGACGGGCTATTCCGGTACCCCCCTGGACAAGGTCGCTGCCGCGACCGGGATGAGTCCGCCGAGCCTCTACGCGGTGTTCGGCAACAAGCATGCGCTCTACCTCGAGGCGCTCGCGCGTTATTGGGAGATCAGCCTTGCCGCGACGCGTGAGGCTCTCGCCGGGGACCATCCCTTGGACGAAGCGCTGATGCTGGCCTATGACGCGGCGCTGTCGATCTACTTTTCCGGAAAGGGAGCCGCGCGCGGCTGCTTCGTGGTGGGGACGGCGGTGACCGAAGTCGCTGAAGATGCCGCGATCCGGAGTAGCGTTGCGGCGGGACTGCGGATGATAGATGCCGATTTCGAAGCCCGCTTCCGCCTTGCGCAGGACAAGGGCGAGTTGAAGCGCGATGCCGATCCAGCGGCGCTTGCCATTCTCGCTTCAGCCACGATGCACACCATCGCCATTCGCGCCCGTGCCGGCGCCCGCCGCTCCGAGCTGAGGGAGATGGCCCGAAAAGCGGTCGATGTGCTCTGCGGATGCCCGCGGTGATCTCGCGGATTTCGGGCATGGCTCTCCCCGACAATAACGACGACCAGCTCTAGCCTGCCGCTGCAGCCCCGCGCCGCGGCAGTTTCCAGTCGGGGCGGATGAAGTGGCAGGTGTACCCGTCCGGATAGCGTTCGAGATAATCCTGATGCTCCGGCTCGGCTTGCCAGAACTCGCCTGCGGGCGCGACCTCGGTCACGACCTTGCCAGGCCAGAGACCGGACGCCTCGACGTCTGCAATCGTATCCTTTGCGATGCGCTTCTGTTCGTCGCTGGTATAAAAGATCGCCGAGCGATAGCTCGTGCCCAAATCATTGCCCTGGCGGTTGAGCGTGGTCGGATCGTGGATCTGGAAGAAGAACTCCAGCATGGTCCGAAAGCTGGTCTTGGTGGGATCGAAGGTGATCTCGATCGCTTCGGCATGACCTTCATGATTGCGGTAGGTGGCATTCTTCACAGCGCCGCCGGTGTAGCCGACGCGGGTCGAGATCACGCCCGGCTGCCTGCGGATCAGATCCTGCATGCCCCAGAAGCAGCCTCCGGCTAAAACTGTGCGTTCCGTTGTCATATCTCCACTCCCAATTGATCCGTCTGTCCGTTCTGAATCCGTCGCATCCTATGCTTTTGGCGGCTCAGCCGAAAGCCAGGCATTTGTCCATCCAGCTCCTCTCGCGAGACGCAAGCTTCCAGAACCGGATGGAGACACAATGAGAGCGCGCCCTACGTCAGTTTAGCGTCGAGCGTGATTGCGGCGTTGAGCACTTTCGACACCGGGCAGTTCTTCTCGGCCTCGCCCGCGATGCGGGCAAAGCCGGCATCGTCGAGGTTCGGCACCTTGGCACGCAAGGTCAGCGCCGATTTGCTGATCTTGAAACCCTTGCCTTCCGGCTCGAGCGTGACCGCGGCTTCCGTCGAGAGTTCGTCCGGCGTGAAGCCGGCGAGCTGCAGGCCGAAGGCCAGCGCCATGGTAAAGCAACCGGCATGGGCCGCAGCGATCAACTCCTCGGGATTGGTGCCCTTCTCGTTCTCGAAGCGGGTCTTGAAGGAATAGGGCGTCGCAGCGAGCACGCCGGATTCGCTCGATAGCTGACCGGTCCCGTCCCGACCGGTGCCCTTCCAGACTGCTGTTGCCTTGCGGATCATCTCAATTCTCCTGGTTGATTTTTTAGCACCGGCGCTCGGTACCGAAGGAAAGCGACATTGGCACGACCGCTTGTCGCCAATTCCAACCGGCCGAGCGCCGCAGCGGTTCCGTCAAGTCCCGTTCCGAACGGGACTTGATTCTTGCTTTGACGCGTTTTCTTCACGCGAACCGGTATCCACTTTGCTCGAAAACGCTCTAGTTACCGATCTGTCCGACGTGGAAGCCGAGCCGGTTCTCGACGTCACCGGCGCGGTGGAAGCCGCGCGACATCAGCGCCTTGATGCGGGTCTGGCTCGCGGGGCGGCTGAGCGAGGCCAGGAACGCGTCCCATTCCGGCTTGATCTCGACATCCGGCGGCAGGCTCGCGACGTCGACGAGGCGCTTGGTCTCGGCAATCGCCTCCTTGTCGAAGGACGCGATGCGCATGGCCAGCGCCTCGACGAAGCCGTCGAGCTCGGCATCCGGCAGCGACCGGTTCACATAGCCGTAACGTTCGGCGAGATCACCGTGGATGTCATCGGCGCCGAGCAGAACTTCGAGCGCGCGGCCGCGGCCCATCAGGCGCGGCAACCGCGCCATCGGCCCGCCGCCGGGCACCAGGCCCGCACCGACTTCCCATTGCGACAGTATCGCCTTTTCGCGGCTGGCAAAGCGCATGTCGCTCGCGAGCGCCAGCTCGCTGCCGACGCCGGTCGCGCGGCC
Organism: Bradyrhizobium sp. MI1.10; assembly: GCF_055811035.1. Classification (NCBI taxonomy): domain Bacteria; kingdom Pseudomonadati; phylum Pseudomonadota; class Alphaproteobacteria; order Hyphomicrobiales; family Nitrobacteraceae; genus Bradyrhizobium; species Bradyrhizobium sp. MI1.10. Next base: position 51,852 of record NZ_JBVVPN010000042.1, on the reverse strand, counting down.
CCGGATCGAGGCAATCGAGACAATCGGCGCGCGGCTGAGACGCACCAGCATGTCGGGCAGTGCCTGCAGGCCGGTCGGCCCGGGCGGGATACGAAGCGAATCCTCCAGCGGCGCGAGGAAGTCGTAATGCGTGATGAAGAAGCCTTCGACGGCGCTGTCGAACACCACGACCTTCACCTCAGGATCGGTCTCGATCGCCGTGACGACGTCGTCGAGCAGCGGAAGCTGCTTGGGGCCGAAGATATTGACCGGGGGCATGTCGAAGGTGACACGCCAATACGACGGCAGCCGACGTTCCAGGCGGATTTGGTCGGTCGTGAAGGTGCGTTCGGGGCGGTTCATGATTGCATTCCTGTCTGTGGGGAAAAATGAGAACGCGCGGAAGTGCGCGTCCTCGCAGGTCTCAGATCGACTGACGCAGCGGTCGGAAGGCGGTGCGCATTTCCGCGCAGAACAGCGCGGGCTGCTCCCAGGCGGCGAAGTGGCCGCCCTTGTCGAGGCGATTGTAGTGCATCAGCTTCGGATAGGCCTTCTCGGTCCAGCTGCGCGGCGCGGCGTAGATCTCGTCCGGGAAAACGCTGACGGCGACCGGGATCTTGATGTGCTTGGGCTCGAAGAACACCAGCTTGTTCTCCCAGTACAGCCGCGCCGAGGACACCGCGGTGTTGGTGAGCCAATAGAGCGTGATGTTGTCGATCACGTCATCGCGCGACAGCCCTTCCGTCTTGCCGTCGAACACCCGGGCGATCATCGCGGTGCTGCGCGCATCGTGGTCGAGCATCCAGGACGCGAGGCCCGCCGGCGAATCCACCAGGCCATAGAGCGTCTGCGGCCGGTTCGACATCTCGATGGCGTAGCCGAGACCGTGCTTGTAGAAGTCATCGAGCTGATCGTAAGCGTAGCGCTCATCGGCCGAGAGGTTCGACGGCCGCGATCCGCCGGGCTGAAGCGCCTTGGCGATGTCGTCCGGAACGGTCGCGGGCATGTTGGTATGGATGCCGAGCAGCTCGGGCGGCGCAATCACTGCCATCTGCTCCGTCACGGCATTGCCCCAATCGCCGCCTTGCGCGACATAGCGGTTGTAGCCGAGCCGCTTCATCAGCACGATCCAGGCGCGCGCGACGCGCTGGGGATCCCAGCCCAGCTCCGTCGGCTTGCCGGAGAAGCCGTGGCCGGGCAGCGACGGGATCACGAGATCAAAGGCGTCCGCCGCCGTCGCGCCGTGTGCGGTGGGGTCGGTGAGCGGGCCGACGATTTTCATCTGCTCGATGATCGAACCGGGCCAGCCATGCGTGACGATCATCGGCAGCGCGTTTTCGTGACGCGAGCGAACGTGAATGAAGTGGATGTCGACGCCGTCGATCTCGGTGACGAATTGCGGCAAGGCATTCAGCCGCGCCTCCATCTTGCGCCAGTCGTAGTCGTTCTGCCAGTAGTTCACGAGTTGCTGCACCGTCGTCAGTTGCACGCCCTGCGATTGATCGACAACGATCTCACGATCCGGCCAGCGCGTCGCCCCGAGGCGGCGGCGAAGATCGACCAGATCCTGCTCGGGCACGCTGACGTGGAACGGGCGAACCGCCCCACTCACGCCAGCCTTGGCGGAATGCAGCGGCAACAGGCTCGATACGCTTGCGGCAACCGCGGTCATCGCGGCCTGGCCCAACAGTTGACGGCGGTCTGGATTGAGAATGTCGATACGTGCTTGCGTTGTCATGTTCGATCTCCCTGGCTTTGGTCGGTGACGCTGACCGAATTCGACATCAACGCCTCGGTTCGTCATGCAGAGAGATTGGCGCAGGCCCTGGCAATTTGCTCGTTATGGGTTGTTAGACCGCGTTAGCCGTTGCGAGCCGCGCGACGCCGAGCAGAGCAAGCGGCGATCCACGATGGTCGCCGCCAAAGCAACACGGCGCGCGATCAGCTCAGTCATCGCGCGCCGCGTCGGCTTGCATCAGTCGAGAAGCCGCCGTCCAGCTCAGGATGGCAGCGGCTGGCCCGCTTGCTCGCGGACGATATAGTCGGCATACCAATCGGCCCAGTTCTCATCGTGCCCGCCGGTCCGCTTTTCGTGCTCGCCATGTGCCGCCGCCGCGCGGCGCAGTGCTGCGGCCAACGCAGCCTGCGAAGCGAATGTCGTGCCGTCGCCCGCGATCCGTCCCGGCAATCGCGTGGTGACCTCCTGGAACAACCAGCCATTGCCGTCGGGATCGCTGAACGAGGCAAATGAGCCGTAGCTGCCGCGCTTCGGGTCAGCACCGCTAACCCGAACGCTGCCGGAGAGATAAGGCTCGTCGGTTCCGGCGTGGACATCGCCGGCACCATGGAATGGAGCGCTGACCTCGATGCCGCGGCCGAGCAGATCCTTTCGCGCCGCCTCCAGATCGGAGACGATCAGGTACAAGCCTCGCGCCGAGCCCGGCGCTGCCGCGGTCACGTTCCTCCCGAAGATCACCGAGCAGGCCGAGCCTGGCGGCGTGAACTGGATCACGCGCCAGTCATTGCCGGAGGCAAAATCGGCGTCAAGTCGCCAACCGAGACGCGCGTAGAAGGCCTTGGCGCGATCGACATCGGACACGGGGATCACGATCACCTCGAGCCTCTGATCAATTCTAGGCGATGTCGAAGGCTTGCTCGCAGACTTGTTGGAAGGGTTCTTGGAAGACTTGGCCGCGGCGTCGCGGTCGATTTCGGTAGTGGCCATGTCGAACTCCCTGGGTTGGATCGAAGACGAACTTCAAGCAGCTGCGATCGGCATCACGATCGTTACACGTGTGCCGTCTTCTCCCGCCTCGCCCTGCAGCCGGGCGCGAATGCTGCGTGCGAGTCCTTCGAGAATCCGGCTGCCTGTGCCCTGAAGCGGCCCGCTCGCGCCGATCCCGTTGTCTAATACCGTGCAGAACCAGGCGCCGTCACGATTGGCTATCTCGATGCGGATCATTGCATCATTCCTGTTCGGGAAGGCGTGCTTGGCCGCATTCGTCACCAGCTCCGTCAGCATCAGCGCGAGCCGATGGCATTGCGATGCCGGTAGGGTCCCGTTTTCGATCGCCGCCTCGCAGCGGATGCCCGCGGGCTCCAGCACGGCCTCGGAAATCGCTCCGCACAAATTTTCGAAGAAGGCCGCCACCGGGATCGCCGTATGATCGTCATTGTCGGACAAGAGTTGATAGAGCCTGCCGAAGGCGACGATGCGCCGCTCGAGCCGGTCCGCGGCAAGCGACACGTCCCTGGTGCCTGCCCGGGTGAAATCGCGGCGGACTGACGCACCCAGTATCGTCAGCGTGTTCTTCATCCGATGGTGGGATTCCCGCAGCACGAGCTGCCAGTCACGCGACTGATCGTCTAAACTGGCCACAAGCTGAGATCGAACGACGTCGTCATTCGGCCGAGCGTTGATACCGGACATCGTCGCCTCCCCGTTGGAATTAACGTCAAACTCGGAACGGATACTGGATGCAGTTCGCGTGCATTGCTCGTTAGACGTTGCAAGATTTTGTTATGATGAGGGTGCGACGACCGGGACTCCAAGCCGTGAGCTGGGCGGTCAAGCACGCCGCCGGGCTGCCCCTATCGCTTCGCAAGATGCTCGCGTTTGAGTACAATTTGCGACGGATCGTCGCGCGCGACGGCCAATTGCCGGCGCCCCACGCGATTTCGCCACTTTCGGCCAGTTTACTCGGGGTTCCCTTCTGCTAAATCAAAGTGCAGAGTTCAGCTCTCACTGGAATGATTGGCCCGTGCCGGACACTAACGACCAGGAGTCGGCCATTGCTTTCGGGCCATTCCGGCTGTTCGCAAAGACGCGGCTGCTCGAGAAGGACGGCGCCCCGGTTCACCTCGGCGGCCGTGCGCTCGATATTCTCGTTTTTCTGGCCGAGCGCGCCGGGGAGGTCGTGGACAAGCGTGAGTTGATCCGGCGCGTCTGGGCCGACGTGAATGTGGACGAAGGCAGCCTGCGCTTTCACATCACGACACTGCGCAAGGCCTTGGGCGATCCGGGCGAAGGCTCCCGCTACGTCGTCAACGTCCCCGGGCGGGGTTATTGCTTCACGGCCGCGCTGCTCCGGGCTGCCCCATCGGAGAACCGGACCAGCCTGCCCGTCGCTGCGCCGCGCTCGCTGCCCTCGCCGCTCGCGAAGATGATCGGGCGGGACGATGCGGTCGCGAGAATTTCCGCCGAGCTTGCCTTGCATCGCTTCGTCACGATCGTCGGCCCCGGCGGGATCGGCAAGACTTCGGTCGCACTGGCGGTGGCGCATGGCGAACTCCAGGCCTTCGACGGCCAGGTGTGTTTTGTCGATTTCGGCGCACTCAGGGAGACGCGGCTCGTTGCGGGAACGATTGCGGCCGCGCTGGGCCTTACAGTCAATTCCGACGACCCGATGCCGGGGTTGCTGACATTCCTGCGCAGCCGGCGGATGCTGCTGGTCTTCGACAGTTGCGAGCACATCCTCGACGATCTCGCCCCCCTGGCCGAACGCATCGTCCGGGAAGCGGGCGGGCTGCATATTCTCGCCACCAGCCGCGAATCCTTCCGCGCCGACGGTGAGCGTGTCCATCGGCTGTTTCCACTGGATTGCCCGCCACAGCGCGACGGGCTCGGCATCGCCGACATCCTTGCCTATCCCGCAACTCAGCTCTTCGTGGAACGCATTGCAGAGAGCCTGAGCGAATTCGAGCTCAGCGAAGAGGATGCGCCGCTCGTCGCCGAGATCTGCCGTCGGCTGGACGGCATCGCGCTCGCGATCGAGCTCGCGGCCGGGCGTGTGAACGCCTACGGCATTGCCGGGACCGCCTCGCTGCTCGACAGCCGTTTCTCGCTGCTATGGCGCGGTCGGCGCACCGCTGTGCCGCGGCACCACACCCTGAGTGCGGCGCTCGCCTGGAGCTATGATTTGCTGCCGGCAAACGAAAGCGCAACGCTGCGCGGATTATCAACGTTCGTCGGGCCGTTCACCCTGGAAGCCGCGCTAGCGGTCGCATCCTGTCAAGGCATCGGCGAGGCGGAAGCCGCTGAGGCGATCTCCAATCTGCTTTCCAAATCGCTGATCGCGACCTCGCCTGCGGAGCGGCGGCTGCGCTATCGCCTGCTCGACACCACACGTGCCTTCGTCGCGGACAAGCTCGTCGAGAACGGCGAAGCGGACCGCGTCGCACGCGCCCACGCCGAATATTTCCGCGATTTCCTGCGCGACATTGCGCTCAAATCCACGGGCATGCAGAGTGCCGGCGGCTTTCTTCCCTATGCCGACCACCTGCCCAATGTTCGGGCCGCGCTGACCTGGAGCTTTTCGGACGGCGGGGACCGAACGATCGGCGTGGATCTCGCGGCTTCGGCAGCCCAGTTCTTCCTTGAGCTGACATTGCTGACGGAATGCTACCGCTGGACCCAGCAGGCGCTGGCGTCCCTCGACGCGAGCGCGGTGGATGGCCGCAATGAAATGATCCTGCACGCCGCGCTCGGCGTCTCCGCGATGTTCACGCAGGGCAATACCGAAGCGGTCCGCTCGGCGTTCACGCGCAGTCTCCAGCTTGCCCGAGAGCTCCAGGATCTGCACTGGCAGCTCTGGCTGCTGCGCGGATTACACATCTACCTGACCAGGGTCGGGGATTTTCACGGAGCACTCGGAACCGGCGAACAGGGCGAGAGCGTCGCGCGGAAGCTGAACGATCCCGCCAGCACGCTGAACGTCGAATGGATGCTGGGCGTCGCCCATCATTTAATCGGCAACCAGGACAAGGCGGTGCAGCTCTGCGAGAGCGCGATGTTGCATAATCCCGGCTCGCAGCGGCTGAATATCGGGCATCTCGGCTATGACGACCGCATCGTCGCACTGGTGGCGCTCGCGCGCGGGCTTTGGCTCACCGGCCGGCCCGATCGTGCGATCGAGGCGTCCCGATACACCATTCGCGAAGCCGAGCTGCTCGAGCAACCGCTCACTCTCGGTATTTCCTTGATCTGGACCATCTACGTGTTCCTCTGGGTCGGCGACCTGGCGAATGCGGAAATCCTGATCGAGCGGCTGATCGATCATTCGGCGCGGCACTTCCTCGGCCCCTATCATGCGGTCGGCATCGGCCAGAAGGGTGAGCTGCTGCTTCGCCGCGGCGACGTCACCGCCAGCATCGAGCACCTCCGCCGCAGCCAGGCCACGCTGTACGCAACGCGACACCGGATCGTGACGACGGTGTTTGCGACCGCGCTCGCGGAGGGACTCGTGGCGCAGAACCAGGCCGACGAAGCCTTGCAGACCATTAATGATGCCATCGCAGAGATCCCCGATCATGGCGAATCCTTCGACATGCCCGAGATGCTGAGGGTCAAGGGCGATATCCTCGCCCGATCGGGCAATGCCGCGGAGGCCGAAAGCTGCTTCCGGGACTCGCTTGATCTGTCACGCCGCCAATGTGCGCTCGGCTGGGAACTGCGGGGGGCAATCAGTCTCGGCCGGTTCTGGCGCCAGGCCGGAAAAGCCGGAGACGCGCGCGCCCTGATCGCCCCTCTCGTCGCGCGGTACCAGGAGGGCTTCCAGACCCGTGATCTCGTCGCAGCCAGGGAGCTCCTTGCGGCGCTGAATTGAGTGTATCTTCAACGGGATACCGCAAGAATTTCCGCTCGCAACTCCTAACAACTTCTAACACGCCAAGCCGCATCCGCCCCGCCATGGTGCTGGCACTTCACGGTGGATATGGCGGGACATGGCGCTTCTTGACGATGTAATTGATGCCAGCGGCGGAATGGCCCGCTGGAATAGCTTGAGCCGGTTCACGCTTCACCTCTCCGTTGCCGGAACGCTGTTCTCCAGCACCGGACATGCCAGCGAATTCAAGGACGTGACGGCGGAGGGCTCGACCCGCACGCAGTCGGTCCGCTTCACCGGCATCACCGGAGGGGAACATTCCGGCTCGTTTCAGCCGGACGCGATCACGATCGAAAGCCTCGAGGGTGAGGTCCTCAGGACCTGGCGCAATCCAAGCGTTGCGTTCACCGAGGCCGGTTCGCCTACGCTGGCGGACGAACTGCATCTCGTCTTCTTCTGCGGCGTCGCGATCTGGAATTATCTGACCAATCCATTCCTGCTCGCCCATCCCGACGTGGTGGTGGAGGAGCTGCCACCGTGGCAGGAGAACAACGAGTCATGGCGGCGGTTGCGGGCGCAGTTCCCTCCGGGCCTGATCACGCTCGCGCCCGAGCAGATCTTCTATTTCGACGATAACGCGTTGCAACGTCGGACCGATCACGATCTGTTCGGGATGAAAGTCGCGCACTACTCCTGGGCCCATGACAGCTTCGGCGGCATCGTGGTGCCGACGCTCCGACGCGCGCAGACGCTGCGGCCCGACGGAACAGTGGTCGCCAAGCCCGTACTGATGGACGTCGAGATCTTTGACGCCGTCTTCGAGTAGCGGCCCGCGCAAAAAATTCGCTTCGACTTCACCGGGCCGCCGGCTCGTTCAACATGCGCCGCGCTGCCCTGAGATCGGCGGTCTCGAACCCCTCAGTGAACCGGGCATAGGTTCGAGCGAGCTGTTCGAGCGGAATTTGCACACGCTGCCGGATTCGAAGGCTCGCCAGCGACATCTCGGCTCGCAGCCGCCAGGATAACGCGCCCTGCTGTTCGGCGAGCGAGATCGAGGCGACAAGATCCGCCTCGGCCGCGTCGGGATTGCCGCCATGGGCCTCCAGCTCTCCCCGCAGACGGAGCAGCTCGGGCATGTCGAAGGCGCCGCCTTCGTGCTCGACCCGTAGAATGGTTTCGTGAAGAACCTGAATGCCTTGCGTCAATTGTCCCAAGCTGACCAGGCCCCGAGACAGATCCGCGGCGAACGCCGAGGCATAGAGTTCGTAGCGATCGGCATGCAGGCGTGGAAGCGCACTCCGCATCAGGTCGACGCCGCCGGCCACCTCGCCCCGAGCGATCATGCTCTGTGCCCGAAAACCCGTCGCGACGGCTTCGTAGGGCACGAGTCCGTGCATGCTCGCATGCGCGGCCAGGCGATCGGTCATGGCCTCAACTGACAACCAGTCGCCGAGCCAGCCGAACACCGAGGCGGACCAGCATAATGCGATACAATGCATGACCACGTCATGCGGCGCTGAAGCGCCGACTAGCGGCCGGATGCATTCAAGCGCACGATCGGGAAAGCCGCGCAGCCATAGCACGCGCGCAAGCGGAATCTGCGGTGTGCGTGAATAGGCGAAATGCCCGGGTTGGGTCCCGCGGAGCGCAGCGTCGTCGCGCAGGCCCTGGTCGAGATGGGCTTGCGCCGCGGCCTGGTCTCCGGCGAGGTGATATGACACGCCGAGCAGCGCTTTGCTCCCGGCGATCCCCGCGGTATCGCCGATGACGCGGGCAATCCGCTCGGCGTGAAGCGCAGTCGGCACCAGATGCCGATAGCGACCGGTCCGGCGGTAGAACATGTTGAGCCGGGACAACAACCTGAATGTGTTGGCGTGATCGGAAAGCGCTTCCGCTATTTCCAGCCCGCGCCTGAGCGCCGCTTCCGCCTGCTCGCTGTTGCGCTCGGTGAACATCAAGGCGTGACCGAGCGTCGACTGAAGTTCGAGCTCCCATGCGCCGCCCCGGTCGGCCTCGTCGAGCATTGCGAGGGCGCGATCGGACCAGATGCGCGCCTCGTTGAGCAAATTGAGTTCGACGAAGAGCCTTGTGCAGCTGCCGGCGAGCGGCACGCGCAAGCCGGCGCCCTCGTCGTTGGCATAAGCCCATTGCAGCGCAGCGCGGGCATCGGCGAGCAGGCTCGCGCGTTCCTGCAAACGTGAGGCATGATTGCTGCCCTCATCCTTCATGCCCGCTTCGAGCGTGCATTGGACATAGAGAGCGTGACGGCGCGCGATCTCGGCCAGCTGTCCGCCATCGGCCAGTTTCTGCAGGGCATAGGCGCGCGTTGCGTCGAGCAGGCGATAGCGCCGCGATGCGCCGTCCGGCTGGGTGGAAATCAGCGACTTCACCACGAGCTGCTCCAGCGCCTCGACTACGCGGTCCTCCGGCATCGCCGCCCCGGCCGCGATCGCTATCGCGCCCCTCAACGTGAAGTGACCTGCGAAGACGGCGAGGCGCTGAAATACGATCCGCTCGCTCTCGCCGATCAGACCGAAACTCCAGTCGAGCGTAGCGCCGAGCGTCTGCTGCCGCGGCGGCGCCGTCCGCCGCCCGCGCCATTCGAGCTGCAACCGGTTGTCGAGCAGTGCCGCCATCTCGCGCAGTCCATAGAGACCGACGCGCGCGGCAGCCAGCTCAATCGCCAGCGCGATGCCATCGAGCTTGCCGCAAATCCGGGCCAGGACTTCGGCATCCTCGTCGGTGATGTCGTCGCGATGCCCGGCCGCGACGGCGCGATCGACGAACAGGCGCACAGCGGGATAAGCCAGCACCTCGCCGGCGCTGAGGCGGGTGCCCTGCGGCGGACCAGGAAGCGAAACGAGCTCGAAAATCTGCTCGCCTTCCACCAGCAGCGACTCGCGGCTGGTTGCGAGGATGACGATGCCGGGCGCCGCCCGGTAGATGTTTTCTGCAAGCCGCGCGACCTCCTCGATGACGTGCTCGCAGCTGTCGAGCACGAGAAGCAGCCGGCGGCCCCGCAGGAAATTGACGATGCTGGCCGAGGGATCATCATGGTGCACGACGAGGCCCAAGGCGGCGGCAACCGTGCTCGCGACCAGGGCCGCGTCCTTGAGCGGACCGAATTCGAGAAAATGGACATTGCCGTCGAAGCTATCGCACATCTCATGCGCGAGCGCGGTCGCAACAGTGGTCTTACCGATGCCGCCCGGCCCTCGCAACGTGACGAAGCGATCGCGGAGCAAGCGGGCCGCCAACTCGGCCACAGCGTCCTCCCGCCCGACCATCCGGTCCAATCGGCGCGGCAGCGAAGGTGGCGGCGCAGTCCTTCCAGGCGCACGCGACGGCGGCGCAGCCAGCTCCGCGCGTTCGCCACGCCGCACGGGGGCGACAAAGCAATAGCCCCGGCCCGGGATGTTGGTGATGTAGCGGGCACCATCCTTTCCGTCGCCGAGCACCTTGCGCAGCTCCGCGACATGGACGCGCAGGCTGACCTCCTCGACGGAAAGTCCGGACCACGCATAGCCGAGAATTTCGTCCTTCGGGACCACTTCGCCGGCGCGACTGACCAGCAGGCGCAAAATATCCGTCGCGCGGCTGCCGAGCCTGACCGGCAAGCCATCCCTCTCCAGCAGCCGCGACCGAAGCGAAAATGGCCCGAACGCGACGGCATCGAAATCTGGGATCGCCGCGGCGTCGCTGCTGCGGGGGCCATGTCCTGCCGAGAGCTCGGTCACTTCTGACTCATCCTGACGGCCGCTCCATCGAAATGCGGCGCGACTATACCCCGCGCCAGTGCGAGGTCCAGCGAGGGCAAACCACGGAACTCACGCCGCCGCGTCGATCTCCACGCGATGTCCGGCGCTCTCCTATGTCGGGCCGGGGATGCGCAAATATCTGATAAATTGTACAAAAAGGACGCTTCCTGAGACGGGATGCCGCACCTGATGCGCTCCCACAAAAACTAACACATCCTAATCACCACTAACGAGCTTGCAGGTCAGCTCACGCCTATCCTCTCAACATGGAAAGCAGGGCTTTGCGCGTTTGCTGGTTGCAAACAGCGGAGAACGCCCGGAGAGGACGAACGATGTTGACCAATTTGCAGGCAAGTGATGCCTGGATTGAATTTCCGGGCGCCTCGGGGGATTGCGAGATACCTCAGGCAACACAAGCGATCATTCGCGAGCGTCAATGGCGTCAGGTCGATCCGCGCGCGGGGGTGGCCGCCAAGGACATCGCGATCTCGCGATGGGAAGACCCGCGGAGCACCTCGTCGCACGAAGCGACGACCCCTGAGGATCGCTATTTCGTCGGCATCGCCCTCAAGACCACGCGCGCGAAACTGACCCGGGATCGCCAGGTCATTTTCGACGGAACCATGCCCGCGGGCACACTGTATCTCACCGCGCCGTCGAAGCCCCTCGCCGTGCAATTCCAGTCGCCATGCGCCTTCTTGCACTTTTACATCTCCGCGGATCAATTTCCGGCACAATTTTCCGGGACCGAGGGATTGAATGACCTCGTCCTGTTGCGCGATCCGCTCGCAGCCGAGCTTGCCAAGGCGCTGATCGAACTTGGCGACGCCGCGGACCACGAGTTCACGCGCTGCATCGGCCAGACCCTTGCGATGCATCTCGCACGTCTGGAATTGCCACGCGCCAGGGTCAATGCCTTGCCGAAATGGCGGCTGCGGCGGGTCGAGCAATATGTCGCCGATCATTTCCACCGCTGCATTAGCCTGTCCGAACTCGCCAATGTCGCCGGCCTGTCCAGAATGCACTTTGCGGCGCAATTCCGCGCCGCGACCGGTTACCGGCCCCGAGAATATCTGCTCAATCACCGGATCGAGCACGCCAAGACGCTGCTGGCCACCACCGAACGGCCGCTGGCGGAGATTGCGCTTGCGGTCGGCTTCAGCACGCAGGCGCATTTTTCGACCGTCTTCAAGCGCATCAGCGATCAATCCCCGGCACGCTGGCGCCTCGCCAGCAAGGGCGAACGGCGAGAGGTGCAAGCACTCCCGCCGCGTCATCCTTTGACGGAGAGGGACTGGATCCGCGCAGCCGCGTAAGCATCCGCTCGCGCCCTCATCCTCCCGGGCCTGCGAGCCACTCGGGGCCGTCCCTGCCCCCACACAGGACGGCCCCTTTTTTTCTACACCGGATCGAAAGCCCGGATCGGCGGCAGATTGCCGGTGAACTTCTCGACCTCGACTGTCGTGAGCTGGCCGGTGCAGCCCTGCGCAAAGGACGAGGTGCCGACGTCGCGGGTCAGCACGTTCGGATTGCCGTGCACGCAGAGCGGCGCGTCGTCTTCGGGGTCCATCGGGTCGTACCAGGCGCCGGTCGGGAGCTGGACCACGCCGGGCGCGATACCGTCGGTGACGTGGACCGCGGCAAGACAGGCACCGCGCGCGTTGAACAGCCGGATGATGTCGCCGTCCTTGATCCCGCGCGCGTCAGCGTCCCCTGGGTTCATGCGCGCGACCTCGCGGCCGCGATGCTTGGCGGCGAGCGAATGTCCACCGAAATCGAGCTGGCTATGCAGACGCGTCACCGGCTGGTTGGCGACCAGAAAACACGGCGCCCCCGGCTTGGGCATGTCGGACTTCTCCAGCCAGACCGGATGGCCCGGACAATCCGCATCGCCATGACTTGCGATCTTGGCGGAGAATATCTCGATGCGACCGCTCGGCGTCGGCAAAGCGTGATTGACGGGATCGTCGCGGAAGCGGCGCAGCCGGCCGCCGTCGTCAGGCTGCTGCGGCACGACCAGGCTGCCGCGCCGCCAGAACTCTTCGAAGCTCGGCGCCTCCAAACCGCGCGCTTCGAGCGAGGCGCGGGTCGGCTCATAAAGATGTTCCAGCCACTGCCGTGACGTCCGCCCCTCGGTGAAGGGTTCGCGCGCGCCGAGACGGTCGGCGAGATCGGCAAAGATCTCGTAGTCGTCGCGCGCAAGGCCGAACGGCTCGGCGATCCGGTGCATGGCGACCATGAGGGGATCGTTGCTGGAATAGCCGATGTCTTCGCGTTCGAGCGTCATCGTCGAGGGCAGCACGATGTCGGCATGCCGGGCCGTAGCAGTCCATGCGAGTTCGTGCACGACCAGCGTGTCGACTTTCGCAAACGCCTTGCGCAGGCGATTGATGTCCTGGTGGTGATGGAAGGGATTGCCGCCGGCCCAGTAGACGAGGCGGATATCCGGATAGGTGCGCGTCTCGCCGTTGTAGCGATAGGTGCCGCAGGGCTTGAGCAGCATGTCGGCGATGCGCGCCACCGGAATGAAATCGCGGACAGCGTTGCGGCCCTGCCCCAATGTCGGCCCCGGCACGTCGTTGACGCGGCGGCCGTAATAGCCGATCGCCCCCAACGAATAGGCGTAGCCGCCGCCGGAGAGGCCGATCTGGCCGAGCGCTGCCGCCAGCACCATGCCCATCCACACCGGCTGCTCGCCATGCTCGGCGCGCTGGAGCGAATGGGAGACAGTAATGAGCGCACGCTTGCCGGCGAGCCGGCGCGCAAGTGTGCGGATCGTATTTGCGTCGACGCCGCAGATCGCTGCGGCCCATTCGGCGTGCTTGGGTTGGCCGTCGCTCTCGCCTGTGAGATAGCGCAGGAAGACGGGCCATCCCTCGGTGTAGCGATCGAGGAAAGCCTGGTCGTGCAGGTTTTCCGCGACCAGCGTATGAACGATGCCGAGCATCAGCGCGGTGTCGGTGCCGGGCACGCACGTCATCCATTCGGCGCCGGCCTCGACGGGCAGGTCTTCGCGCAGTGGGCTGACCAGGACGAACTCGCAGCCGCGGCGGCGCGCAGCTTCCATCGCGCCGCGCTCGACATGCTTGCTGATCGAGCCGCCTGCGACCATCGAGTTCTTCAGCGCCATGCCGCCGAACGCCAGCACGATGTCGGTATCGGCCGCGATCTGCTCCCAGGTGACGTTGCGCTTGGTGATGTCCTCGTAGCCTGCCAAGATCTGCGGCAGCAGCACCGAGGACGCGCCGGAGGAATAGGAGTTCACCGAACGCACATATCCGCCCAAGGCGATGTTGAGGAAGCGATGCACCTGGCTCTGGGCGTGGTGGAAGCGGCCCGCGCTCGACCAGCCATAGGAGCCGCCGAACACCGCGCCGGGGCCGCGCGTGTCACGGATGCGTGCCAGCTCGTCGCCGAGCAGATCGAGCGCCTTCTCCCAGCTGACGGAGACGAATTCGTCGCGGCCGCGGCGATCGTCCGGACCGGGACCGCGTTCGAGCCAGCCGCGGCGGATCGCAGGTTGGGTGATGCGCGCCTGATGGCGCAGCGCGCCGGGAAAATTGCCTATGATGCCGTTCGGATCGGGATCGCCCGCATAGGCCCTGACCTCGAGCCCGGCCTCGCCTTGACGTGCCGAGAACACGCCCCAATGCGAGGTGTGCGGCTTGAAGCCGTCGGACAGGTCGAGGCCGGGGTCGGGGAAGCCAATCGTATCGTCCATCGTCGCATTCCTTGTTCCGGTCGCGGCACTGTCCCGGCCGCACCGATAACCCGGGTCGCAGTATAGCGATCCGCGCTTCGATGTCGTCGGGTCAGGGCCGGCGAAAATGCCGGGCGCTCGTGCAAAGATAGATTGGCGAACGTTCGCAGGGACGACCGGCGGCGATTTTTCGACCAATTTGTGCTTTTATTTTCAACGCTTTAGTCGGTTGCATTCAGATCCGCGCGGTCGGTCTTTCGGTAAGACGTGGCGCGAGATCTCTTGCAACGACACTGACATTGAAATGTGCGATATGCCGCCCGTCACACAGCAACATCGGTCCCATCATGATCAAGCGCGTATTGCCCTACGAAGGTCTGCTCCACGAAGTGGTCGAGCACAATGGCGTGCTTTACATCGGTGGAATCGTCCCCGAGGACACGAGCCTCGATATGTCGGGCCAGGCCAACGACGTCCTCGGGCAGTTGGCGCAGTTGCTCAAGACCCTCGGATCCGATCTGAGCAACGTCTTGCAAGTGACCATCTACATGGCGAGCCTCAAGGAAAAGGCAGAGTTCAATGCGGCCTGGAAGGTGCATTTTGCAGAGGCTCATCTGCCGGCGCGCGCGGCAATCGGCGTGGCCGATCTCGGTCCTGGCGTCAAACTCGAGATCACGGCCATCGCCGCTCGACAATAGTGGCACGGGACCCCGCTGATCGAGAGGTCCCGACGATCATCAATCCTAAATGCGTGACTTGGTGGCGGTTGAGGCAAGTCGAATCAGGAGGCGGCCGCCTGGTACAGGCACTCACGTAGCCAAGCATGAGCTCCGTCCTCCTGATTGCGCGGATGCCACAGCGCAACGATGCGCGCCGGCGGCAAATCAAGCGGCGGCGGCGTGAGATCGAGCTCGTGGGAAAATCGCATCAGAAAACGTCGCGGAAGGGTGCAGATGCAGTCGCTGTGGGCAAGGATGACCGGCGCCAGCGCATAGGTTTGAATCGAGACGGCGACGCGTCGGGAACGGCCTAGCCCGGCGAGTGCGTCGTCGACCAGACCAGAAAAGCCGCCACCGTCGGCGGAGATCAACAGATGGTCGAGCGCGCAAAAACCATCGAGATCAAGCGGCCCGTGGCCGCGCGGGTGACCTTTGCGCTGCGCGGAGAGGAAGCTGTCCTCGAAAAGCGGGCGCTGCATCAGATCGCCGTGTGCCCCATCAGCCCCCGTCACCAGAATGTCGATCTCGCCCCGTTCAAGCCGATCGACAACGTCGCGCGTCGGATGGACGAAGGCTAGCCGCGCCCGTGCGGCCGTGGAGGTCAACCGCGCGACGAATCCGGGCGCCAGCGTCACGGCTGGATTCTCGTGGATGGCAACGACAAAGGTGCGCTGGCTGTGGACCGGGTCGAATACGGCCGGTCCCTCGACCATGCGACGGAGCTTGCCGAGCACGTCTGCCAGCTCCGCCTGCAGCTCCACCGCTCTCGTCGTCGGCACCACGCCGCGGCCCGCCGCCGCGGGCACGAACAAGGGGTCGGCAAAGACCTGTCGCAGCCGGTTCAATCGAGCCGATAGCGCGGGCTGACCGATGTTCAGGCGCGACGCCGCGCGCGTGACGTTCCGCTCGCGCAGCAGAGCCTCCAGGGCGAGCAATAGGCCGAGGTCGATCTCGGCGAGATCGGTGTCGTCGGCCAGCCGACCTGGACCGTGTTCCGCATCCGGCATCGGTCTTCCTCCGTTCAAAGCACATGATCGCGGCCGAACGAGCCGCGATGAGAGAGGTAGAGCCAAAATGGCGGTCTGAAAAGCTGGGCTGACCGCCTTTCGATATCGACGTCGTCGATGGGACCTATCGAGCCCACGGCCCTCCCGGCGGCGTGGTGCGCTTCGTACTTCCCGGTCACCGCGGCGCTGGCAATCAGGCCGGCTCAGCCACGACCTGGAGTGGAGGACCTTGATGACGCAAGCGACGAAAACCTATCGCGTTGGCGATGCAGCCGTCACGCGGATCGATGAATTGCGGCTTGCCGCATTCAAGTTCGGCGCCCTCTATCCTGACGCCGAACCGGATGCGCTTGAGCGCCATCGCGACCGGCTCGAGGCGGGCTCGTTCGATCCTGCAACCGGCACCTTCATTCAAAGCATTCACAGCTGGCTGGTCAAAACCCCGCACCACACGATCCTGATCGACACGGCGACCGGCAACGACAAGAACAGGCCCGACATCCCGCCGCTGCATCGTCTGAACGAGCCGTTCCTGGCGCGGCTGGCGGCGGCGGGCGTCACCCCGGAACAGGTGGACTACGTTCTGCTCACGCACGTCCATGCCGACCACGTCGGCTGGAACACGCGCCTGGTCAACGGTCGCTGGATTCCGACATTCCCGAACGCAACCTACGTCTTCTCCGGGATCGAGCAGGCCTATGGCGAGAGCCTCGCGGCGGGCACGGAGCCCACAGGGGCAGCCCGCCCCGACCCGGCGCTCGGCCCGGCGGCGCGCAAGCCGGCCGACCGCGTCTATGGCGACAGTGTGCGGCCGGTGATCGAGGCCGGCCTTGCCAAGCTCATCGCAGTGAATGGCGACGAGCTCCTTGAGGGCATCTCTTTCATCCCGACTCCCGGCCACAGCATCGATCACGCGTCGATCCGTCTCGTATCCCGCGGCGAGCAGGCGCTTTTTGCCGGCGACGTGATGCACCATCCACTGCAGGTGTATGAGCCTTCGCTCAATTCCTGCTTCTGCGAATTCCCTGAGGCCGCCTCGCGCTCTCGCGCCGCCGTCCTCGAGGACGCAGCCGAGCTTGGCGCAACCGTCTTCACCACCCATTTCGCACAATCGTCCGTCGGGCGCATCGACTGCCGCGGCGATCGCTTCGCCTGGCAATTCGTCTGATAAAGGAGACCGATCATGGACCAGCAAACTTACGCGCAGGCAGACGGATCCGACATCGTGGTCGAGGATCTCATGATCCCGAGCGACACGGCCGGCATCTCGCTTCACTTGCGCAACAAGCGAACAGCGGCGCTCAAGACGTTTTCCGCCGAGCGAACCATCCTGATGATGCACGGCGCGACCTATTCGTCGGAAAGCCTGTTCGATGTGCCGCTCGATGGCATCTCCTTCATGGATTATCTCGCCGGGCACGGCTACGACGTCTTTGCACTCGACGTGCGCGGCTATGGCGGATCGACGCGTCCGCCCCAAATGGACGCGCCGCCGGAGGATTCTGAGCCGATTGTGCGCACGGAAGTCGGCGTGCGTGACCTCGCCAGCGCAGTCCAATACATCCTGAAGCAGCGCAACATCACGCGGCTCAATCTGGTCGCGATGTCCTGGGGCGGCTCTGTGGCCGGTGCCTACACGGTAAGCAATAACGACAAGATCGTAAAGCTGGCGCTCGTCGCGCCACTGTGGTTGCTGAAGGGCCCGGCTCCGATCGATGCGGGCGGCCGCCTCGGGGCCTATCGCCACGTCCCTGTTCTGGACTTCAGGGAGCGCTGGCTTTCGGCAGCACCGGAAGCAGCGCGATCAAGTCTCATCCCGGAAGGTGGGTTCGAACTCTGGGCGGACATCTCGCTCGCAACAGACCCACAGGCCAGCGCAGGAGCTCGTCCGCTCATGCGTGCCGTGAACGGCCCGATCCTGGACATCCGCGAGTACTGGGCCGCCGGCAAGGCCCTTTACGAGCCCAGCGACATTCGCTTGCCGGTGCTTCTGGTCCACGCCGAATGGGACCGCGACGTGCCCATCAGCTCGGCACAGGATCTCTTCCTCTCACTGAAACACGCGCGATATCGGCGATGGGTCGAGATCGGCGAAGGCACGCACATGGTTCTGTTGGAGAAGAACCGGTTGCAGGCGTTCGACGTGATCAACCAGTTTCTCTCGGAATAGTATGAGCATGACTAGCGCGATCTTCGCGCGGATCCCGCCGCGAGAACACAGGCGCCCGAATCAAACGGACACGAGATCTCCGGTTTCCGCTGCGCGCTTGACCGCGTCGATCACCCTGAGCGTTTTTAGCCCTTCGTGCCCACTCACCACAGGCGTGGCCGTGCCGCAGATAACACCACAGAAATTTGCGATCTGCAGGCCAAGCGGGTCTTCCTTCTCATATCTTAGCTGCTCGCGCTCAATCGGCGCCCACCAACTGGCCTTGCTCGGATGATGCCATAAATCGAGTTGCGGAATAGCCAGCGATGCCCGCGTGCCGCCGATCTGGTAACACGCCTCCTGCGTACGACTGTAGGCTGGGTTCTCACCGGCGGTGAATTCCCAGCTCCAAGGCGACTGGATGGTATCGGAGACATTGACCGTTCCCAGCGCGCCGGAGGCGAAATGCAGGATCACCACCGAGGTCTCTTCAACGCCATTTCCGCGCAGCCGATTGGATTGGGCAGCCTGTACCGCGACGATATCGCCGCACAGATACCGCAACAGGTCGATATCGTGGATGAGATTCAGGAAAATGGGGCCCGCTCCTTTCTCGCGGCGCCAGGACACTTCAAAATAATCGTCCGGCTTGATCAACCAGAACATGCCATGCACCGATACGATCTGACCGAGCCCGCCACTATCGATCTCCGCCTTGGCGCGCTGGATCATCGGGTTGTGGCGGCGGTGGTGGCCGGTTAGCAACGGCACGCCCGCCCGGTCGGAGGCTTCGACCAACGCCTGTGCAGCAACGACATCATCCGCTAAGGGTTTCTCGATCAGCGCCGGGATGCCCGCAGCGATACAATCCATGCCGTTCGCCACGTGCATCTGGTTGGGGGTGGCGACGACCACCCCGTCGGGCCGACTTTCGGAGAGCATGTCCCGAAAGGACGGAAACCAGTTCACGTTCAGCGAAACCGCCAACTCTCGTGCCGCCGGCGTCGGATCGACGATCGACGACAGCACCGCCTCCGGCCGCGCGAGAATATGTTCAATATGTCGCTTGCCGATGAGACCCGCTCCCATGACCGTCAGGCGGATGGGTGCACTCATGCGATTCTATACCTTCTTCTCATCGAGCAGCTTGGCCACGCGACGCAAGCCGAGCAGATAACCCTGAGTGCCGAAGCCTGCAATAACGCCATCAGCTCGTTTGGAAACGAACGAGTGGTGGCGGAATTCCTCGCGCTTGTGCACATTGGAAATGTGCACCTCGATCACTGTCCCCTCGAACGTGTTCAAAGCATCCAGGATGGCGACTGACGTATGGGTGAAAGCCGCGGGATTCATCACGACGCCGACAGCCGTCTCGCGTGCCTCGTGGATCCAATCGATCAACTCGTATTCTCTGTTCGACTGGTGAAAGCGTAGCTCCAGAGCGAGCTCCGTGGCTAGCCCCCGACAATCTCGCTCCACATCCGCAAGCGTCTCGTGGCCATAGATGTGGGGCTGACGCTTGCCGAGCAAATTGAGATTTGGCCCGTTGAGGACGTAGACAAGACGACTCATGGAATAACTCCGTTCAGTGATGGGCTAGGATCTCGCCAAGGAACTGCTTGGTGCGAGCGTGCTGCGGATTGCGGAAGAAAGCGTCGGGCACACCTTCTTCGATGATCTGCCCTTCAGCCATGAAGATGACGCGGTCGGCGACCTGGCGGGCAAAACCCATCTCGTGGGTGACGCAAATCATGGTCATGCCGTCGTTGGCGAGACCGATCATCGTGTCGAGCACTTCCTTGACCATTTCCGGATCGAGAGCCGAGGTCGGTTCATCAAACAGCATGACCTTGGGCTGCATGCAGAGAGCACGCGCGATCGCAACACGTTGCTGCTGACCGCCCGAGAGTTGAGCCGGATACTTCTCGGCCTGCTCACCAATGCGCACCCGCTCGAGATATTTTCGCGCGGTCGCCTCCGCATCGGTCTTGCCGATGCGGCGCGCGCGAATGGGCGCGAGCATGCAGTTCTGCAAGACCGTCATATGCGGAAAAAGGTTGAAGCTCTGAAAGACCATGCCGACATCCTGACGCACGACATCGATGGCCTTGATGCTGTCGTCCAGCCGATGACCGTTCACCACGATACTGCCCTGCTGGATCGCCTCCAGGCGGTTGATACAGCGTATCAGCGTCGACTTGCCCGAACCGGAAGGACCGCAGAGCACGATCTTTTCACCTCGGCGCACAGTGAGATCAACGTTGCGGAGAGCCTGGTACCCGCCGTACCATTTCTGCACGCCCTTCATTTCGATCAGGATCTGGTCCTGCATGGATTCGACCTCCGTTATCGGACGACGGCCAACGCGCCCAGCGCGTCGGCCGCTTGCAGTGACTATTGAACTGTGAACGGAACTCCGGGGACTGAGTCGGGGAAGATTGGCACGGGCGCCTTCATCCACTTGGCGTAGAAACCGGCCAATTTGCCATTGGACTTGATCTGGTCGATGAATTTGTTCGCCGTCTCGTTCCACTCCTTCTCTCCCAGGCGCGTGCAGGCCCCGTTGTACAAGGCGGTGAAGTGAAGCTTGGGCTCGAACCCAAGTTCCGGCTTTGCAGCGTTCAGACGCTGCGGGTAGAAACTGTTTGCGCCGACCGCCTGCACCTGACCCGAGAGCAGCGCCTGGATTGTGGCCGCGTCATCATCAAACCTGCGGATTTCGGCGCCCGCAGGAGCATTATTGGTGACTTGGGTGTCCTGCGTGGAGGAGCGTGGGACGCCGATAACGTACTTCCCCATATCGGCATTACTGTTGATCGGAGTTGCCTGGGCAGCGACCAGTGTAATCTCATTGGCAACATACGGTTTGGAATATTGTACCGCCTTCGCGCGCTCGGGCAGCATGGCCATGGTCGCGAACAGAATGTCCACCCGGCCTGTGGTCAGCGCCGGAATACGGTTGGCCACCGCCAGCGGGACGAACTCGGCCTTCACGCCGAGATATTCAGCGAAGGCGCGCCCCATGTCGGCATCGATCCCATCCTGCTTTCCCGAGCTATCGACATAGCCCCAGGGCGGATTATCGCCCTGAATGCCGATGACGACGACGCCCTTCTTCTTCACGTCCTCCAGCGTGCCCGCCTGCGAGCCGCCTGCGACAACGATGGCCGAGAGCGTCAGCAGCGCAATGCCGAGCTGGCGACGATTGAGCGAAAACAACATGAGTATCTCCTCCTGGTGATGGCTGTGTTTGATTGAGTAGGTGCGCCGAACCTACCTTTGACCGGCCAGGGCGAGCCTGGCCTCCACCCGACTGCCCCACCATGAGAGTGGCCAGCAGAGGATGAAATACATTGCGCCGACCACACCGAAGACGAGCAACGGCTGGTAGGTCTGGTTCGATACGATTTGACCGGCGCGGGCGAGTTCGATGAAGCCGACGATGGCAGCGAGCGAGGTGCCCTTTATGAGCTGCACGAGATAGCCGATGGTCGCCGGCAGCGCGATGCGAATGGCTTGCGGCAGCACGATGTCGCGCATGCGCGCGGAATAATGCAGACCGAGCGCCATTGCAGCCTCGGTCTGACCGCGAGGCACGGCCTGGATTGCGCCGCGCCAGATCTCGCCGAGAAAAGCCGAGGCGTTGACGGTGAACCCGATCGCGACCGCAACGAATGCCGACAGCTTCAATCCGAGGAGCGCCAAGCCGTAGTACACCACGAACAGTTGCAGCAGCAGCGGTGTCCCCTGGAAGATTCCGATATAGATCCGGACTATCCATTCCACAGTCGTGCGACCGCAGGTGCGCAACAGTGCGACGATCAGGCCGGCGGTACAGCCACCGACGAATGCAACCAGCGTCAGCAGCACCGTCCATTGCAGACCACGCAGGAGGAAGCCGAACTCGGGAAGGCCGAAATGCGGTGTCATGATCTGTGCTCCTCAGCGCGTCGGATATGAGAAGAAGCGGTGAGAGATGATTGCGAAGCCCGCCATCAGCAGCCAGGAGATCGCGAGGTAGAGGAAAGTGACGAAGAAATAGACCTCGAAGCTGCGGAATGTGTCGCTTTCGATGCGCTGCGCAACCGACGTCAATTCATAGGCGGACACAGCCGAACAGATCGACGAGGTCAGCGTCAGCATGATGAACTGTCCCGTGAGCGAGGGATAGATCGCGCGAAGCGCGGGCTTGAGTACGATGGAACGGAATACCTGCCCTTTGTGCAGTCCGAGCGCGTAGCCGGCCTCGATTTGCCCTTTGTGAATCGATTGCACGCCGCCGCGGATGATCTCGATGGCGTATGCCCCTCCGTTCACACCGAGCGCAATAATGGCGGTGGCAGTCGGATTGAGCTTTACCCCGACGAGTGGCAGTGCAAAGAACAGAAAGAAGATCTGCACCAGGAACGGCGTGTTGCGCACGATTTCGACGAAGCCGATCACGATGGCGCGCAACCAAGCCGCCTTCGCATCGCGGGCTGCGACGCCCGCGACGCCGATGATCATTGCGAGCGTCATGCCAGCAAGCGCCAAACCCAACGTCCCCACGCAACCCCACAGCAACGCGGGCATTGCGTGCCAAACCACCGAGAAATCGAGCGTGTAGCCCATCTTGCGTTTCCTCTCGGGCGTTGTGCGTACCGCTCGCCCATCGGCCGGATGTCATCCTCCCAGGGATGCGAAAGTTGCGAAGAAGACGTCTGGATCAGGCGAGACGCCCGTGAACAGGCGGAATGCTTCGGTGCCCTGGAAGATTGCCATTCCGCCACCATCGACCGTGCGGCAGCCGAGGGTACGCGCCGCGCGCAGCAGCGCGGTCTCCAGCGGGAAGTAGATGATCTCAGCGACCCAGAGACCGGAACAGAGGATTGCCAGCGGCAGCGGCGTTCCCGGATACTTGTCCATGCCAATGGGCGTCGCGTTTACAATTCCGTCTGCGGCAGCCACGGCCGCTGCGACATCCCGGCCGACCCTCAAGCGCCCTTTGACAAATCGAGAGGACAAGCCGTCGACCACGCTCTGCGCCTTGGCCAAGTCGACGTCTATGATGGTCAGTTCCTGCACGCCAAGCTTCATGAGCGCGAAAGCAACCGCCGCGCCCGCGCCGCCTGCGCCGAATTGCACGACACGACCGAGTGGTGCACCTTGCATGCTGCGGCGAAAATTCTCGGCAAAGCCGAACCAGTCCGTGTTATGGCCGGTCATCCGGCCCTTTCTGACGACCACGGTGTTCACAGCGCCAAGCGCCTCCGCGTCGGGCGAAAGCTCGTCCAACAGTGGAAGGATCGCCTGCTTACAGGGATGGGTCACGTTCAATCCGTCAAAGCCCATCCGCCTTGCGGCCGTGAGCAATTCCGGTAACGCTTCGACCCCGAGGTTCAACTCGACCAGATCGATCTTCTTGTAGAGATAGCGGATGCCAGCGGCGTCTGCGGCCGCTTCGTGCATGGGCGGCGTGCGAGACGCCGAGATGCCGCTGCCGATCAGGCCGACGAGAAAACTGGGTTTAGGATGCATTGTCGGCGTCGTCCGTCAGCTCAATGGGACAGTCAATTCGGCGATGATCTGGGCCGTGCTCGGTCGGACGCCACGCCACCAGACAAAGGCTTCCGCCGCCTGCTCGACCAGCATGCCGACGCCGTCAGCCAACTTGGCCACGCCTTCAGTGCGGGCCGCTTGCAGAAAGGGAGTCAATCCTTTGCCATAGGCAAGTTCGTACGCCAGCTCCGCGCCCTGGAAGACATTGCTCGGAAGCGGCGGCATTTCACCTCGCAGGCTGGCAGAAGTCGCGTTGAC
This sequence comes from Bradyrhizobium sp. MI1.10, assembly GCF_055811035.1. NCBI lineage: Bacteria > Pseudomonadati > Pseudomonadota > Alphaproteobacteria > Hyphomicrobiales > Nitrobacteraceae > Bradyrhizobium > Bradyrhizobium sp. MI1.10. Next base: position 28,139 of record NZ_JBVVPN010000042.1, on the reverse strand, counting down.
CACGACGTCATACCCCTCGGCAAGGTCGGCCAGTTCAGCGTAGCCGCTCACGATCAGGGGACCACAGCCGGCAAACTCTTCGGCCAATGCCACGGCTTTGGACAGCGTTCGATTGACGAGAACCAGCTCGGACGGTTGCTGGCGCAGAAACGGCAGTAACGCGCCACGTGCCGCTCCCCCAGCGCCGAGCATCAGGACGCGCCGGCCAACCATTTTGACGCCGAGATTGGCAGTGATGTCACGCGCCAGGCCGATTCCGTCGAAATTCTCGGCAATGATCCGATCGCCCTCGAACTTCAGGCAGTTTGCGGCACCTGCGCGTTGGGCGCTCTCTGAGAGCTCATTTGCATAAGCGAAGGCATCGAGCTTAAACGGGGCGGTGATGTTCAGCCCCTTGGCGCCCTCCGTCCGGAATTGATCAACCCGTGCGCTGAAGCCATCGATGGGCCCCTCGATCGCCTCATAGACGAGATCCTGTCCCATCATTTTGGCGAAAGTGCCATGGATGAAAGGTGACTTGCTGAAGCCGATCGGATTGCCAATCACCGCATAGCGATCGCTCATCGCTCACTCCTGCACTGCAGCTTCGTTGTAGAGCACGCCGTCGCGCACCATCGCGTCGACGGCTTCGGCCGACAGTCCCAGCGAGACAGCAATGCGACGATTGTCCTGTCCAAGCAGTGGCGCCGGAGTGCGCACCGTGGTGTCGCAATCGGAAAACCGGAACGGCAGGTTCGGCAGCGTTACCTTGCCGAGCACCGGATGCTCCTGCTCGACCAGCATGCCGCGCGCATGGATCTGCGGATCCCTCACGACCTCTTCGATGGTCTGCACGGGAGCGGACGGCACACCTGCTTCCTCGAGTGCCGCAAGACACGCATCTCGAGACGGCTGCGATAGCGTCCAGTTGCGCACAATCTCCATGGCTTCAGCATAATGGGCGTTCCGCGCGGCGGGCTTGGCGAAACGCTCGTCCAATGCCAGCGTGTCTCCTCCAATCAGGCTCGCCAATCGTCGCCACGCATCATCGACTTGCGCAGCGATGACAAGATTGCCGTCCTTGGCCGGAAAGACGCCGTAAACGGTCGAATCCGGCTGTCCGCTGCCGGTTTGTTTCGGCAGGTCAGCGCCGCCCGAGAGGAAGTAACGCTGAACCGCATAGTCGTGCATCGAGACCATGCAATCGTACAGCGCCAGATCGATATGTTGGCCGCGCCCGGACGACGCACGGCCAACCAGCGCCGCATTGATAGCAGCGACGCCATGAATGCCAGTGTACATATCGGCCAGCGGCATCCGCAGCAGCGGCGGCGGTTCGCCGGGATTGCCCAGTTGCGCCAGCGCACCCGACATCGCCTCTGCGATCAGGCCGAAGCCCGGACGATCGGCATAGGGACCGGTATGGCCATAGGCGGAGACCGAGCAATAGATCAGCCTCGGATTCCGCGCTGATAGTGCTTTGTAACCGAGACCGAGACGTTCGAGTGCGCCGGGTCGGTAATTCTCGATGAAGACATCGGCCGTGTCGACCAGCTTCATCATCATGTCGAGACCACGCTCGTCGCGCAGGTCGATGCAAAGTCCCTGCTTCCCCATATTCTGCTGCAGGAAGTAGCCGGATTGTCCGTCCTTGAAATATCCATGGGCCCGGCCTGCGTCGCCCCCCTTTGGGCGCTCCACCTTGATGACCTCCGCGCCCATCGCGGCGAGGCAACGGCCCATGAACGGGCCGGCCAGGAAATGGCTGTAGTCGATGACGCGAATGCCTTTGAGCGGCAGATCTTGCGCGGTCATGCCTGCTCTCCTGCAGCGCTGGTCTTCGGGCGCATCGGGATCATCAGCCGATGCTCACCTAGCTGAACGACCTCGCCGCGCTGATTGATGAGTTCCGAAGGCAGCACAACGATGCCCCACCCATCCCTCTTTGTGCCGCGCATTGAACCAACGCGGAACTTCACATGCACGGTGTCCCCGAGCTTGATCGGCAGCTTGAAATCCCATGTCCAGCCCAGCGACATTCCCGGGAGGAACCGGTAGGCGGCACGCGTTTTCAATCCGTCAGCGAGCGACAGACCAAACAACCCATGCGCGACGCGGGTGCCGAACGGCGTTGTCTTCGCGTACTCCTCGTCGACATGGACCGGCGTGAAATCGCCCGTCAGTTCGGCATAGGCATTCACCATTGCTTCGGTGACCGTCACCGAGGGGGTTACGCATTCATCGCCGACCTTGGCATCGTCCCAGTAGCGCTCATCTGTCATGTCGCGTCTTCCTCTAGGCACGGGGATTGATCGCCAGGGCGGCTTCCACGGCGCCTGCGCTGGCTTGCAAGATTTCGACGTTGAGCCCGCCCGGCAGCTCGAGCCAGTTCGGCCCGGCGGGCAACGCTTTGGCGCCCCAGGCGGCGGCACGGGTGAGCACACCCTCGTAATCGTCGACCATGATGCCGAGATGGGCGAGGCGCCCCTCTGGTCCGACGAAATTCGGATCTTCGATGAGTTGCACGCTTCCGAGCACCCAAACCTGACGCGGGCGCGTACCATCGGCGGGTTGCTCATCGCGAATGGCGAGACCAAGCACCTCACGAAAGAAGTCGACGTGACGATCAACGTCCGGCACGCGGATCGCGACGTGTTCGACATAAGCGCGGGGCAATGACATCTCAGGACTTTCCAGGATAGTCGCTGCGGGCGTATTCGATGCCCTTGACCAGCGCGACGAGGGTGGAATTGACGGGGGTCGGCACGCTGAGCTTGGCGCCCCAGCGCACGACGGAGCCGTGGATGTAGTCAACCTCGGTGAGATTGCCGGACTGCAAACTCTGCAACATCGACGTCTTGAACTCGGGCGGCAGTCCAGCGGACGCCATCGACCAGGCGCGTCGCGGATCGGTAATCGAGATCTTCACGCCAGCAGCTTGCGCGACCGAGATGCCCTCCGAGATTGCGGCCAGCGCGCAATCTTCCAGAACCGGCAGCGAATACAGGCCGCCATAAGTCAGCCCGGTCACAGCGGTAATTCCTCCTCCGGCGACGTTGATGAACAACTTGTCCCACATCGTGCCCAAGATGTTGTCGCTGAGCAGCGTGAGAATGCCGGCGCGATTAAAGGTCTCGGAGATTCGCTGCGCACGTTCTGTCAAGCGCCCATCAAGCTCGCCGATGATGGTCTCCTTGCCGATGACCCCGGAACGAACATGACCAGGGCCGAGCAGCACACCGCCGACGTAGGTCTTGCCCGCCATGACCCGGTCACGACCAACCTCCTCCGACAGGATGTCCTCGTGACCAAGACCGTTCTGAAGCGACATCACGACCGTCCGCGGCCCGATGATCGGCGCCGCGGCACGGATGGCATCCCGCGTGTGGTAGGATTTGACGAGGATAATGACGAGGTCCGCTTCTACGCCGACCTGAGCCGCGGAGGTGCAAGCAGTGACCTTCACGACGGTCTCGGCGCCATCTTCGAGTATTCGCAGGCCACCGGCATTGATTGCGCCGACATGAGCCTGGAACGGATCGATCAGCCAGACCTCGGCCCCGCCGCGCGCCAACGTACCGCCGATGGTCGAGCCCAAGGCTCCCGCTCCGATAAAGCAGATCCTCATCCGAACGCTTCTCCCGCGCCATTCTCGGCGTTGGAAGCATCGTAGCTGGCGGCTCGATATTTATATATGTTATGATTCTTATATCCATTATTGTGAATCGCAATGAAGCACCGGGATCGCACCGAGACCAACCTGCTGGACCCGCGCCTGCTCAGGCTCTTCGATGCATTGTTCACCACTGGCAGCGTCACCAAGGCAGCCGAAAAGCTCGGCCAAAGTCAGCCGACCATCTCGATCTGGCTGGCCCGCCTGCGTGCGGAACTGGACGATCCGCTCTTCATCCGGTCAGCGAAGGGCATGCTGCCGACGCCGCGCGCCGAGGCTCTCATCGGCACCGCGAGGCAGGCGCTGGAAATGCTGCGTCGCCTTGCCGAGCTTCGCACCGACTTCGATCCGACAACCGCAAAGCGCCGTTTTGCCATCTGCATGACGGACGGAAGCCACGTCACGCTGCTCCCGTCCATTCTCGCCCACGTCCGCCGCGTTGCCCCAGGCGTTCGTATCGAGGCGACACAGATCGGCGCCGACACCCCACGCATGCTGCAATCCGGTGAAGCCGATGTGGCGCTCGGCTACATCTCGGATCTCGATGCTGGACACTTCCAGCAGGCTCTTTTTCCGCAGGATTGGGTCTGCCTCGCGAACGCAAAACATGCTCGGATCCGCGACCGCATCACGGCAAAGGATTTCAGGCGTGAGGCTCACGTCCTCATTCGCTCCGGCACTGGACATCAGTTGCTCGCGGGCGCGCTGCAGGAGCAGAAGATAGTCCTCGACGTTGCACTGGAGTTGCCCGGCTTTTTGGGGCTACCCGCAATCGTCGGAACGACTGACCTGCTTGCTACCCTGCCAAGGCACATCGGCGAAACCCTGGCTCACTATTACGGACTGCGCGTGCTCAACTGCCCGCTGCCGATTGCCGGCTTCACGGTGAAGCAATATTGGCACGCCCGCTTCCATCACGACCCGGCAAGCCAATGGCTGCGTGGCCTCTGCGCGGAGCTTTTTCAACAGCAGGAAGTACGCGGTCTGCATCGTTCCGGTCGGCCGAAGAAACGAGTGCCTCGCGATTTGCAGTCGCAATGAGCTTGTTGAGATCGGCTTTCGGGTAACTTGCCCTACGACCGAAGCTTAACGCCCGGCTCTGCGCACCATGTCGAATGGGGTGAGATACAGGACAAAGGAAACTTCACCCGCAGCGATCTGCCCGTGCGCCGTCCCGCCACGAAAGATATCGCGCGAGACCCGTTCTATTCTCGGCCACCATTTCGCGAAGGTATTGGGAAGCAAGAACTCTTATTTGGTGGACGCGCCAGGGCTCGAACCTGGGACCCGCTGATTAAGAGTCAGCCACGGGTCAAATACAATCAATGACTTATGGATCGCACTGCTGCGCTTATCCGACCGCAAATGGGCATTCGTCGCACACCACATTCCACTCCCACCTACAGGATTGGAGCCGGTCGAGATCCCTTGACGAACTTAAGAGCTGATCCGGTTCGGCTGGAATCGCAATCGCGCCAGCGGATTTACCGCCGCGCCAGATCGGTGGCGTTGCGATGCGTCGGGGGTTCGAGTCAGGAGGCCGCTACCGCTTTTCCCCACATGACGCCAATCTGCGATATTTCCTCCGATCGTCCGCCTAAACGGTGGGTTAGATCAGGGTAGGTGCTCGCGCACGGGCAAGGCCTTCCGTCATGAGACGGCGGAACCTCGGAAAACCCCAAATGCAGAGCTGCCTGGTGGGGTTTCATCACGTCACTCATTGATCCTAGTTGCTCAATAAACGATTCCCAGCTTTGCAAGCGACAGCGTCCGCGACGAGCGTGGCTCAATTCTTTGGTGCAAACGCTTCGGTCGCCGCCTTCATGGCAGACTCGCTCATGCTTTTGCTTTGCTCGGTGAGCAATCGCATTTGCGCCTGGAAAAAATCAGATTGAATCTCGAGCGCGTCCTGCATGTCCTTGGCCTGCATGAGTTTGTCGCCGAGGCCGAACGTCGCCGTGACGTTGCGTTGCATGTAGCCGCAGAACTCCTTGGCGTGGTTTGCTATCGGCAGCTTCGAGGCGTTCAGTCCCATTTCCAGCTGCTCGAAATACTCCGCGTTGGCCTTACGCAGGCGAAGAAGCGTCTCGGCGAGCATGGTGCGGATATCCGCTGCGGATGGATTGATATCGGCCATGGTGTCATTCCTCCTTGTTATGCCGCAAGTCCCCCGAACCACGCACCAAAATAGCCGGCGTAGAGCGCGGGCATTTCGAGATTCATCGAATGTCCGATACCGGGCACGACGACGAGGCGGCAGTCCGGCATTGCCGCGGCCATCGCATGAAGATCCGCGGGAGGGATCCAGCCGTCCCGTTCGCCCCACAATACCAGGTGCGAATGCCCGATCTCCGGCATGCGGCTCTCCAATTCCCGACTCTCCCGCTCGCGCGTGAGATTGACGGGCGTCCCGATCCAGATCCCTTCGGAGACGCCGAAGGTTTGTTCGATGATCCGGTCGAACAGCGCCTGGATGTCCGCGCCCCCTGGACGGAATTGCGGGACCTTATTCGGCGCCATGCTTTCCGGCACGAACAGCGATGAGGCCGCGGTCGCCATCACCGACCGGGTCACCTCCTTGCTCGCCATCATGGCGCGGAACAGCCCGATCTGGTCGGCATTAAAAGCCATGCCGAGCGGCGTGACCGGATCAAGCGCAAATACCCGCCCGAATCGCCGTGGCTGCATCAGGAGCATGCGGGCCGCGATGATGCCGCCGGTTGAATGCGTTGCAAGATGGCAGTAGTTGATGTCCAGGGTATCGAGCGCAGCCAGCATGTCCTTTGCGTGCTGCTGCATCGTGTAGTTGGTGTAGTCAACCGCAGGTTTCGGCCGGTCGCTGTCGCCGCAGCCGCGCCAGTCAATGCCGATGACGCGAAGACCAGAAGGAAACAGCGGCGCAGCGAGTTCGATCCAGTCCTTGCTGGCGAGATTGCCGTGGATGAAGACGACGGTAATGTCGCCTTTGCCCCACTCTCGCCAGCCCAGCTGGACTTCGCCCGCCTGCACCATCGGCATGGACCGGTCCTACTTGTTCAGGCCGGCGGTGGGCGCGGCGCCGGCCGGCGTCGGTGCCACCGGCAAAGCAGAAGCCACCGAGCCCTTGATCATACGATCGGTTCCGACCGGCGACGACGTGTCGACGCTTCCGCGCGTCACGAAATCCACTACATCTACCGGGTATTCAACCGGGTTGTCCGTGTGGATGAAGTGCCCGGTCTCCGGATAAATCTTGAGGATCGGCCGGTTGCCCGCATTGGTCATGCGTGTCATGAAGGGCGTGATGGCATCGCGTCCGAGATCCGTCAGTCCATTGAACGCCGGCGTCGGGATGAACGGCTCCTTGTCGCCGAAGGCGAGAAAGATCGGAGCCTTGATCTGCGTGAGCCGCTCGTACAGGTTTTTCGGATCATCCTGCTGGAGCTCCGCTCCGATCGTGTAGACGTCGTAGATGAACACGTTGCACCACTGCTCGAGCTCCTTCGGATTGCCTTTAGTCAGCCCAACGCGCTGCTCGGTGTGGAAGCGGGCATATTCGCTGTCGCTGAAGAAATAGCCGCTCTTCGCCGCAGACACCGCGCCAGTCTCCGGATCGCGTTTCTTGAAATAGAAGAAGTCGCGGATGTTCTGCTCGTCACGCGCCTTCTCGGCGGCCAGAATGCCGGTCTGGTCCCAGGTCGCCCTCCACTTGTCGAAGTCATGATCGAAGGCCGGGTCGAACAGCGGCGCCTTTTTGCCCTTGGCGATGGTGATCTCGCGAGGATATTCCTCGAGACCTGATGGCGCCTCCAGCGCGAGACCTTGCACTGCATCCGGCCAGGTCAGGGCATAACCCATCACGAACTGACCGCCGAGCGAATGGCCGAGATAATACGCCTTCTTGACGCCGAGCTGGTTGACGACGAGATCGTAGATGACCTCGCGCATGTCCTGCATGGTGCGCGCCGGACTCTTGTCGAGATTGCCGGGTCCGGACATACCGTAATGCGGCAGGTCGGGCACGATCACGCGCAAGCCGCTACGCAGCGCATACTGCATGATGTTGCCGTAGTGCCCGCCGAACGCGCCTTTGCCATGGACGATCACAAGGATCTTCGGATCCTTCTCCGTGCCGGCGTATTCATCCATGTAGCCGATCTGCCAGGAATTTCCGCCCTTGTCTTTGGCATTGGCGTATTTGACCGGATAGGGATAGGTCACGAACTCTTTCCAGAACGACTTTTTGGGGTCGATGTTCTCGGCGACGCCGGGCACGCGATAATTCTTGTCAACGAATTTCTGCGCGCGGTCGAGGCTCGCCACATCATCCATGAAGGCAACGAACTTCGGGTCGTTCTTGCGCTGGTTGATGATCGGAAACACACCATAATGTGCGACCGGGCTTTCCTGAGCGATAAGGTCCGCACCGGGTACACGGTCGACAGCCTTCTGAGCCAACTTGAAGTTCAGCCACAGGTCGTTGGTAATGTGCATCACCAACGTGCGCGCCTGGATCCGGCCGAGATAAGCATTGATGTTGTGGGTCTCGCCGACACGGTTGCGCCAGACCAGGTCGACCGCATCGTAAAGCTTGGCACGGTTGACGACGTTCAAAGCCGCCTTTTCGTTCGGGGGGTCCCAATAAAAAATTTCGGGCTGGACGGCGCCCCAATTCTGGGTCGTACGGAACGCAAAGTCATAGCCGGTCATGCCGAGGATCGACCAGCCGAACGCCACGCCCGGCATCGGATGCTTCTCTTTGGGCAGCTTGTAATAATCACCATTCGTTTCCTGCCACACCGGATCGGATTCGATCGCCGCGGTCATCATCTGGAATGTCCAGTTGCCGACAGGATCTTCCCCATCCGACTGCGTGGTGCCACCGATCGGCATCATTGCGCCGATATATTCGGGATGCATCACGCCCCAGACATAGGTCTGCGTGCCGCCCATGGAAACGCCGGACACTAGGGCCACGCGCGCGACCTTCAGCCCGTCGCGCAGCATGCGATAATTGGCCTGGACCATGTCATAGTAGCTGTACTGCGGAAACTTTACGCCGAGACCGTCCGAAGGTTTGCTGGCGCCCCAGGTTCCGAGCGGATCGACCATGATGACATAATAACGATCCGTATCGATGGGACGGCCGGGACCAATAATTGGCACGGTGCCTGACAAGGCTGCTCCTTTGACCCACTGCTCGTACATGTCGGTGGCATCGCCGGAATAATATGAGTTGATGACGACGGCATTGGTGATCTCACCGGCGGCGTTGCGCCGCGGCGTACCGACCGCGATATAGGCGGTGTGCAATTTCCCGACGCCCAAAGATTCGAGCGTGACGCCGCCCTCGCCGCCATTCTCCCACTTCGAGGGATCGGCCAGATCGTACTTGCCCCCAAGTCGAAAATTCGCGATCTCGTAGGTCTTCTTCAGCCCGTCATGCTGCATCTGCGACGAGCGGCGCGTGAAGGGCTGCGCAACCGCGAGCGATGTCCCGATCAACAGCAACAGCAGGCTGATGAGATATCGCCGCATGACATGTCTCCCGACCATGGCGAATTCCTCCGGCAGGCTTTGATTTTGCCAAACGCTAGGAGAGGACGCGGCGCGACCCTTGATCTAGCGCAAGGGAATTCGCACTGACCGCGCGAGTGTCTTGGCACCGAATTACATGCCGGACGCCGCGATGCCTTTCCTCACGCACGGCTCCTACCGGATCCGGTATGAGCTCGACGGTCCTGTGACGGCGCCAGCCTACGTGCTGGTCAATGGACTGACTCAATACTCCGAACTGTGGACCGCTTACCGAGACGCGCTAATCGCACGGGGATTTCGCGTTGCGACATTCGATCTGCTCGGCCAGGGCGCCTCCGACAAGCCGACGCTCTTCATCAATCAGGACGACCATGTCCTTGCGCTGCATCGCCTGATCGAAATGCTCGGTGAAGGTCCGGTCTTCCTCAGTGGAATCAGCTTCGGTGGCCTGATCGCGCTGCGCTACGCGATCGAGCATTGGAGGCGCCTCTCGGGTCTGGTGCCAATGAGTTGCTTTGCCGAGCTTTCGCCTCAACTTCTCCTGATCGGCAACGCACTACGCACCGGCCTAATTCTGGGTGGAACCGGCTATCTCCAGGATCTGCTGCTGCCGATGAATCTGTCCGATGAATGGTTGAAGCCGCTGTTGGATAAGCTCGACGGTGTCAAGCGGCAGGGCTGGCTGGTCAATGACCTCTACGCGCTGCAGAACCTGATGGAGTCGTTCCTCGACTTCCAGCCGCTGACGCCGCAACTCGCCTCGATCGCCGTCCCAACCATGATCCTGAACGGAGAGTTCGACTTCCTGACGCCGCGCGCCCTACACGAGACGCTGCGAGTCAGAATCCCCAACAGCGCGCTCGTGATCATCCCGGGCGCCTATCACGCTTTCACGTTGGAAAAGGGTGCGCTCACAGCCGACCTGCTCGCGCGCTTCGCCGATGACGTGCTGGCCGGACGCTGGCAAGGTAACAAAGCGGTCTGGATTGCGCCCGAAGACCCTGGTGGTGAGCTCACTCCATTTCCCGCCAGCTACGACCATCTGCGTGCCATCCCCGTCCAGAGGACCCGGGCATGAGCGGACTTCTCGGACCACTCGACTCCGAAGGCCGAGTGCCGCACAGCCAGCAGACTCGCGTCGCCGCTTTCCTGATCTCGGCCCATGGCGCTCTCGCAAGGCAATTCGCCCTCGCCCTGCCGGCGAAGTTCGAGGCCGGCTGGCAGACAGAATTGAACGCTCAGTTCTACCGAGAGAGCGAGATCGTGTCGCTTCTGATGCGCGCAACCACATGGGTGCCGGACCTCGCCCTGGGCTATATGGCCATATCCTGGGAGGCCGCCTGGCTTCCGACGCCGAACGAAGGCATTGCCGATCGCATTCTTTGGCAAGCAGTCCACCTCGCCACGCTCGCGCATGCCGTCCACGCCGGGATCCGGCCAGCGGCGTTACTACCGCTTGAGGCAAACCCGAATGACCCCTTCGTGATGGCGCTACGCCGCATCGAGTTCGAGAGCGGACGTCTGTTGCAGGCGCAAATCCTGTTCCTGAAAGGTCCCGACCTGTTACCCTTCCGTGGCACCGTCAGCACAGTCCTGGAAAGCCGACACACCGAACTGCGCAAGCTCTGGCACGACGCGCTCGCGAGCGTGGGAATCGTCCGCGAATGATGCGGAGCCTTGACGCAGATCAAAGCAGCGCGATTTCCGCCCTCCAGCATTCATCGACGCCCTGCACGCGCCGACCGGAGTTCTCCCTCATGAAGGCCATCTCCCTCGAAGAAGCCGTCGCAATGATCCCGGTCGGCGCGAGTGTCATGGTCGGCGGATTCATGGGTGTCGGAACACCGGAGCGCCTGCTCGACGAGGTGGTGCGGCAGAAGAAGGGCGGTCTGTCGCTGATCTGCAATGATGCGGCGATCCCCGGCAAGGGCGTCGGCAAGCTGTTCGATGCTGCGCTGGTCGCGCGATTGACCGCAACGCATATCGGTCTCAATGCGAAGGCACAGCAGCAGATGCTGGCAAACCAGATCACCGTCGATCTGGTACCCCAGGGAACCTTCGTCGAGCGCATTCGTGCGGGTGGATGCGGGCTAGGTGGAGTTCTGACGCCAACCGGCGTCGGCACGCTGGTTGCGCAGGGCAAGCGCGAGATCGAAGTCGACGGAAAGCCTTTTCTGCTGGAGACAGCCTTGCGTGCACAGTTTGCGCTAGTGCACGCCTTCCTTGCCGACTACCTCGGCAACTTGGCGTACGCACTGACCTCGCGCAACTTCAATCCAGTCATGGCGATGGCCGCCGACACCGTGATCGTCACCGCGGAGAACATTGTGCCAATCGGCGTGATCGCGCCCGACCACGTCGTGACCCCGGCGCCGCTCGTCGACTACCTCATTACAAACGGGTGACGACATGGATCCGCAGATCATCATCGCCCGGCGCGTCGCCAAGGAGCTTCGGAGCGGCGACCTCGTCAATCTCGGCATCGGTATCCCGACGCTCGTCGCGAACTACGTTCCAACGGACCTGAAGGTATTCTTCCAGTCGGAAAACGGCCTGATCGGAACGGGGCCTATCCCCGAGCAAGGCCTGGCGCATCCGACGCTAACGGACGCAGGGGGGCGCCCGATTAGCGCGCTGCCCGGGGCCTCGACCTTCGACAGCGCGATGTCGTTCGGACTGATCCGCGGCGGCCATGTCGACGTCACGGTGCTTGGCGGCCTTCAAGTCGATGCCCATGGCCATCTCGCCAACTGGATGATCCCGGGCAAGATGGTTCCCGGCATGGGCGGCGCCATGGATCTCGTGAGCGGCGCGAAGCGGGTCATCGTCGCCATGCAGCACGCAGCAAAGGGCAGGTCGAAGATTGTTGCGAAATGCAGCTTGCCGCTCACCTCGGCGCGGCCAGTGAATCTAGTCGTCACCGACATGGCTGTGATCGGCTTTGCCGATGGCACGGCGACGCTTCTTGAGACCGCGCCGGGCGTCACGATCGGCGAAGTGATGGCTGCGACTGAAGCCGACCTTCTCGTCGGCGACCATGTCCCGGAGATGATGATCTGAAGGTGAAGGGCATGCGGATATTCGGCAATTTTGATGAGATAAGATCTGCGGTCGGTACCGAAATCGGCGCTAGCGACTGGATCGCGGTAACGCAGGACCGGATCAACAAGTTTGCGGAAGCGACCTGCGATGAACAGTGGATCCATGTCGACCAGGAGCGCGCGAGGAAAGAAATGCCCGGCGGCACCACCATCGCCCATGGCATGCTGTCCCTGGCGCTGGCACCGATGTTCATCCGCTCGGTGATGGGGTTAAAAGGCCTCCGAAACACCCTGAACTACGGCGCCGACAGGATCAGGTACCTTTCGCCGGTCCCGGCGGGCTCAAAGCTGCGTGGCCGCGTCAGCGTTGCTGAGACGGAGGATGTCCCTCCCGACGGGCTGCGCGTGAACTATCATCTGGTCATCGAGATCGAAGGCGGCAATCGACCGGCCTGCGTGGCCGAGCTAATCGCCCTGCACTATCGCTGAGTCGCATCCCGTCCCCTTCAGTCGATGATGTGATAACCACCATCAATATAAAGAACGCTTCCTGTAATGAGCTTGGCGCCGTCGAGCGCGAGAAATGCCGTGGCGTTGCCGACGTCTTCAATGCTGACCAGGCTGCGCGACGGGGCCTTGGATTGCGCCTTGTCCATCAGTTCGTCGAACTCTGGAATGCCTGATGCCGCTCGCGTAGCCAGCGGCCCGGGCGAAATCGCGTGCACGCGGATGCCCTTCGGCCCAAGCTCGGCGGCGATGTAGCGGACGGAGGCTTCGAGCGCCGCCTTGGCCACACCCATCACATTGTAGTTTCCGACCACCATCTGGCTGCCGTAATAGGTCATCGTGAACATGGTGCCGCCGTTCTTCATCAGCGGCTCGGCCAAATGCGCCATGCGCATGAAGGACCAGCAGGAGACCTCCATCGTCTTCAGGAAGCCGTCGCGACCGACGTCCACCACACGTCCGTGCAAGGCTTCCTTCGGTGAGAATGCGATCGAGTGCAGCAGGAAATCGAGCTGGCCCCAGTCCCTCTCGACCCGGGCAAATACTTCTTCGGTCTGCCCCTCCGTCATTACATCGAGTGGCATGAAAATAGACGCCTCAAGTGCCTGGGCAAGAGGCTCGACGTGCTTCTTCGCGCGGTCGTTCAGGTAAGTGACGGCTAGATCGGCACCAAGCGCACGAAAGGCCTTGGCGCATCCCCATGCGATCGACTGGTCGTTGGCGATGCCCACGACGAGGCCTTTTTTCCCCTTCAGGGCAATCTTGGTATCCGGAAATACGGGAATCATGATGCCCTCTCCTGTCTTTGATCGGTCGATGTTCTGTTCATCAGCACTGAGAGAGTGTGCTGCGCGATCATCAGCTCCTCGTCGGTCGGCACCACATAGACTGGAATGCGACTGTCGGGACCCGAGATCAGCTGTGAGTGGCGCGTATTCTCGGCTTGATTGAGGGTGACGCCCAGCCACGCAAGCTGGCCAGCGACATGCGCGCGAATTGTTGCGGAGTTTTCGCCGATACCAGCCGTAAACACAAAGGCGTCCAGCCCCTGCAGCGCTGCGGCAAGCATGCCGGCACTGAGGCCTATGCGATAGCAGAAATATTCGACGGCCAGTCTGGCTCTCGGATCGTCACTGCTCTCCAGCACGCGCATATCGTTGCTGACGCCGGATAACCCCTTCAAGCCGCAATCGCGGTAAAGGAAGTTCTGGATGTTGGAGGCAGACATCCCCTTCTCGGAAATGAGATAGAGCACCACCCCAGGGTCGATCTGACCAGGGCGGGTTCCCATCGGAAGCCCGTCGAGAGCGGTGAAGCCCATAGTGCTTTCGACGCTTCGTCCCACGCTGAGAGCGCACATCGAGGCGCCGCTTCCGAGGTGAGCGACGATAATCCGCCCATTCGCAACTTTCGGCGCGACCTTTGGCAAGGTCTTCGCAATGTACTCGTAAGAGAGACCGTGAAAGCCGTAGCGGCGCACGCCCTCGGCATAAAGATGATGTGGAATCGCATAATGATCGGCCACCGCGCTATGTGTGCGATGAAATGCGGTATCGAAACAGGCGACCTGCGGAAGCTCCGGGAAATTGCCGAGAATCGAGCGGATCGGCGCCAGATTATGGGGTTGATGCAGCGGCGCGAGCGCGATGTACCGCTCCAGCCGGGTCACGACACCATGATCGAGCTGGATCGGCCGATCGTAGTCCGGGCCACCGTGAACGACGCGATGACCGACCGCGATCGGGTGAATGCGTTGCTCGTCCCGCAACCAGGCGCCGGCAATGTCCATCGCGGCCGGAACATCCGGCACCGCCTCGATCGGATAGGCGCGATCCGCAACCGGATCGCCGGTGGAGCCACTCGCGCGCAAACGCGGGCGGCTGCCGATCCCATCCATCTGCCCTTTCAGCTGTCGCCGCAATATTCCGTCCCCCTCGATCGAGTAGACCTGGAACTTGACGCTGGAGGAGCCGGCATTGACCACAAGGATGGTGTCCATGGCGTTCACGCGGCAATCGTTGGAGCACGCCGGCGCCGGGCATGGGCATACAGCGCTGCGACCGCGCACGAGGCCATCCGCGCACGCGCCGAATCCGCGCGTGAGGTCAGGACGACCGGGACCCGGGCTCCGAGCACGATGCCCGCGCCGTCCGCCTTGGCGAAATAGGCGAGGTTCTTTGCCAGCATGTTGCCGGCCTCCAGGTCGGGAACGACGAGGATCTGCGCGCGACCGGCGACCTCGGACTTGATCCCCTTGATGCGCGCCGCCTCCAGGTCGATGGCGTTGTCGAAAGCCAGCGGTCCGTCGAGGATCCCTCCGGTGATCTGCCCGCGATCCGCCATCTTGCAGAGTGCTGCCGCCTCGATCGTAGACGGAATTTTCGAGGTCACGGTTTCAACCGCTGACAGGATTGCCACGCGCGGTGACTTGCCGAATCCAGCTTCCACGTAAAGATCGATCGCGTTCTGGATGATGTCGCGTTTGGCGTCCAGATCAGGGAAGATGTTGATGGCCGCGTCCGTCACGAAGATGGTCTCGGCATAGGCCGGCACGTCCATCACGAAGACGTGGCTGATACGGCGGTCGGTGCGCAGGCCTCCGGCCTTCGCGGTGACCGCGCGCATCAATTCGTCGGTGTGCAAGCTGCCTTTCATCAACAGCTCACCTCGGCCGGCGTGGATCAGCTCTACCGCCTTTGCAGCGGCTTCATCGCTATGCGCTGCGTCAACGAGCTCGAAGGCCGCGATGTCGAGACCATGCCTGGCGGCCGTATCCCGGATCTTCCTTTCAGGTCCGACCAGGAGCGGCCGGATGATGCCGGCCTGTGCACTATCGACAGCGCCGCGCAATGAGCTTTCATCGCAGGGATGCACGACGATGGTTGGGGCCGGCGGCACGGCCTGCGCGGCCGCTATCAGACGGTCGTACTTGCTCGGGGACTGTGCCTGCGACGTGTCGGCTGACATGAGCCGGTTCCTTCCAGACAGCGTTACGATGCCTTCGCCTTGGGGTCGAAAGGGGCAACGTTCGACGCCCTCCCCGACGTTTCGGCGTCGAGACCGAACAGCTGCGCGACACGCTGCAGGCGGCTGGCGCGCTCGCCTGTGATGTCCTCGCTGGCCGACAGCACCTCGCTCATCGTCGTGAAAGCCGCGCGGCGCTGATTGACATCGTCGGGAAGCAACTTCGGGATAACGGCCAGCGCCGCCTCGCGATCGAGCAGCAGCATGAAGAACTGCTCGCGAACCAGCATCTTAAATTCGGCAAGCGCTAATCGCGCTCCGCTGTTGTCGTGACGAGCCTGACGCAACGCCTCGATGCTGCGTTCATCCACCATTCCTCTCGCCGAGCCGATATAAAGCAGGGCACGGATGGCCGCCTCGCGAAGCCCGCCTTCGCCAATCCTGGATCGGAGCTCGGCGATCCGTTTGTCGAGCATGGCACGGTGTTCGGCCGGCATCTCGCGCCCGCGCGACGGTTCAGCTTTCGGATCTATGCCGACCGCCGCCTGTAGCGCCGGGGAGCCGTAGACGTTGAGGAAGATCGCCTCGCTCATCGCTTCCTGCGAATCGCGCCAGCTGTCCAGCGCATGAACGATCTGCTTAGAGACCTGCTCCTGAAATGCCAGGAACGGATTGTCGTTCGAAACCGGCTTGCGGTTCTCTTCTAGCCCTTCCGCTGCCGATTTCACCGCCGTCATCCATGGATTCTGACTGCTGAAGGCCTCATACTGCGTCCGCAGCGGGTGCAGGTTACGCATCAAATCTGCCGTCTGCGGCGCCACCATGCCCTTGATCCAGGGCTGCACGAACTTGCGATAGGCGGCAAGATTAAGCTCCGAGACGCGTTTGGCCGCGGCAAAGCGCCGCTCGTCCTCAGGCGAATTGCCGCCCATGGCACGAATATCCTCGAGTGTTCGGGCCTCGCAGCGCATCACCCATTGGCCAACAACGAGATCGGAACTGGTGGTTTCCTCGTCCTTGGCTTCGAACGTCGCTTCGTAAAGGCCGGGCGGTAGTACATCGATCAGATCGATGTTGCTGGAAAATTCAGCGTGCTCCTTCTTGGCGACGCCGCCCGAGACGAAGATGCCGAGATGGCCGACGCTCTCGTGAACGGTATAGACGATCGTTTGCCCATAGGCCCTGATGTCATCCACGTCGGCGTAGCATTCGAGGATCCAACCCAGCGCCTGCTGCGGCGGAGTGATGTTGTCGCCCTTGGAGCAGAACACCACGATCGGCGAACTGATGTTGCGCAGGTCTACCTTCTGCCCGTCGGATAGGGTGATATTGCCAGCGGCCAAGTTGTTGCCAACGAAGAGTTCGTCGACAATGAACTGAATCTCCTCGGCGTTGAGATTGACGTGCCCACCCCACCAGCGCTCGAACTCGAGGTAGCGATCGGCTTCGGTATCCACCTTCGAATAAACATTGTACTGCTTGGTCCAGAGCGTGTTCGACGGGTTTTGGCCTTCGAAGTTCTGGACCAGCCAGGCACCATCGAACTTCCCACCGCCGAGATCGCTAACGAGCGCAGTTAGCCAGCTTCCGCCCAGCAGGCCGCCCGAATATCGCATCGGATTTTTACCATGCACGCCGGCCCAGTACGCGAGCGGGGCTCCGGCGATGATCAGTGGACCGAACAGATCCGGCCGAACCGAAGCCAGGATCATGACCGCCCATCCGGCTTGGCAATTGCCTATGACGCAGGGTTTCCCGTCAGCGTCCGGATGGAGACTGATCACCTTTTCGATGAACAGTGCCTCGGCACGCGCGATACGCTCGATCGTCTGGCCCGGCACCGGCTCCGGCAGGAAGCCGATGAAGTAGCAGGGATGTCCCGCCTTCATCGCGACGCCGATCTCGCTGTCGGCCTTGAACCCGCCGATCCCTGGACCGTGCCCGGCGCGTGGATCAATCACGATGAACGGCCGCCGTGTGGAATCGATCTCGACGCCGGCTGGCGGGATAATGCGGACAAGCGCGTAATTGACGGGTTCGTCCAACTTGCGGCCATCAATGATCAGTTCGGCCGCATATTGCAGAACGTGTGGCGCGGTTTGGGCGACGTGCTCCCGATATTGGTCGCCGCGCCGGCGCATCACATCGAGAAAGAGTATGCTCCGTTGCCCCGCATCGACCATGTATTCAACGGCCGAGGCGACGAGACCGGACATCGAACCGCCGGGCGTTCCAGGCACTTCCATCTGCATGCTCCGACCTCAATGTCGTATGAATGCATCCAAAGCCCGCCGCAACTGCAGGCCTTTGATATAGGTCAATGCTGGACGGCGAGTACGCCGACCCAGTCGTGTCACGTCGGTCCTCCCGCCGGAATGTGTCGAGCTGACTGCCGAGATTCAGGCCGCCCGCTTTTTTGCGAGGTCCCTTGATACAAATCAAACGGGCAGCCGACCGCCCCATTCATAGACGAGCCTCAGGCCGACGTGTTTTCCGGCCGCCTGAGCCGAGACCTCGCATGCCGGACATCGCTAAATACAGCGCGACGGAACCCTTGCGGGACGGCAGCACGTCCGAAATCCGAGCGCTGCGGCCGGCCGACGAGACGGCCGTCCTCGACGCGCTGGATCAGACCAGCAAGCAGTCGTTGCAGCGCCGTTTTTTTGGGATCAAGCGTCATTTCTCGGACAAGGAGCGCGCGTTCTTCATGGATGTCGACTTCATGAATCACGTCGCGCTGGTGTGCGAGGTCGGGCAATCCGAGCGTACAATGATTGTCGGAGGCGCTCGATATGTCGTGTTTGAGCCCGGACGAGCCGAGTTGGCGTTCGTCGTCATCGACGCTTGGCAGGGCCGAGGCATCGGCTCCATCTTGATGCGCCACCTTGGCGAGATCGCCTCCAATAACGGATTGCGTGAGCTGACTGCGGAGGTCCTGCCCGAAAACAAGTCAATGCTGGCGGTGCTCGGCAAGTTTGGCTTCAGGCGGGACGGGAACCGCGACCCCCACACGATGCATTTGGCGCTACGCCTGGACAATGAGGGGCGGTGATCAATGAGCGGTAAATGGTTCGGGCCCGCGCGCTCAAACTCAACGCTGGTTCATTGACCACAAGAACTCCAGCAGGATTATGCCGCGAGGTGCATCCGTCGGCGTTACGGAAAGCGTGGGCCGCACGTACGAGCAACGTGTTGCTGTAAGGCCGATCCGAGAATGCCGGACTTACCACCAGAGAACACGCTCTCGCGCATCGCCAAGCCGCGAGTTCTCTCGCGCACGAGCCGTCATGAACCTTGCTGATGTCGCAGTCGAAGAGGCACATTATGAAACCCTTTACTCTGCTGCTCGCTTCAGCATCTATGTTCGCATGCGCTGACGATAGCCACGCAGTCGTGAGAATTGCCAATGACCGCGGTGGCTTGATTCAACGTTACCTTGATCGATATGAGGAGTTGAATGAGACTGGCCAAACCGTGGTAATCGATGGCCTCTGCGCGTCCGCCTGCACGATCGTACTAGCAAAACTCCCAACAGATAGAGTTTGCGTGACGGAAAGGGCAAACCTTGCTTTCCACGCAGCTTGGGATCTCGGCCCTGGTGGACGCCATGTTACAAATCGAGGAGCTACACGGATGATCTATTCGATGTACCCGGCTCCAGTTCGGAGTTGGATCTCAGGCCGGGGTGGTCTGTCGCCCCACACAATCTTCCTTCGCGGTGCGCAGTTACAGACGATATTTGCGCGCTGCTATTTGGACTCTGCAGTCTTCCTGCGGTCATAGTCCTTCGCCGGCGTCTGGCCTGCAATGTACAGCGATTGCCGCATGGGAAGTCGAAAAAGGCGCTTTGATCTATCTCAATTCTCTGACAGCAGCGGGCCTCAGTTTGAGGGAGTCGCGTCCATCGTTCCGCCGCGCCGGCCGGACGGTTGGGCGCTTCCAGGGAGCTCGATATGATCAAATCGCTCGGAATCGCCGCATTCGCCTTCTTCTTCGCAGTATCGGCTCAGGCGATGACGCCTGCCCCGATTGCACAGCCCGAAAGCCTGATTACGGAAGTCGCTGCTGCCTGCGGCGTCGGTAGGACACGTATCAATGGCGTGTGCGTCGCACGGACGACCGTCCGTCAAACCCGTCGGGCGGTCCGCAGATGTGTGAGAGGGACAACGTGCTGATTGCTTGTCCTCAAGGACAATACGCAAAGTGGTTCATCGTGATTAGATTTGGGGAGTACCGACCCCAACGGTACATCGACGCCCCCCACCGGCCTCAGTCTTTCCAGACTGGGGCCGTCTTGCGCCTGAAAGGTTGGACGGACCGGTCACCTTGTGGGTTTCATCGAACCGGGAACAACTCCAACCGCAAAGCTGATGCCGGCACGCCAACAATCAGCCTTCGAGAGCCGGTCATCGTCAACCGACGAAGCCGACGATGCAGATGAATAGCGCAGACACAAAAAGCAAATGTTTACGCAATTTACCCCGCGACCATCAACGCGATGGTCTTCATTTTCCCGTCTGATAATTGCCTTGCGCGCCTTGTTTGGTCGGATGGTGGGAATGGTCCTGTCGTGGCGGAGGTGGCCGGCATGTCCGAAATGATGGAAGTGCTCGCCGGAACGAGTTTATTTCTACTCGCTTTCTCGCTGCTGATATTCGACATCCCCCGCTACACCTTGTCGCTGGTGTCTCTTGCTCTGTTCAGCTCGAAGCGGCGAAGCGTCGGCGGGACGGTTTGCCAGGCGACGGTAAGCGTGATTATCCCGACATTCAACGGCGGCTCCGGGCTTGCTCCTTCGATCAGCTCGCTGCGCCGGCAAACCCTCCGACCTGTCGAAATCATCGTCGTCGACGACGGCTCCACCGACGCAACACGCGCGGTCGCGGAGCGGGCGAAAGCGCAGGGCCTGGTTGACATGGTCATCTGCCATGGGACCCGCTGCGGCCGCAGCGCTGCCATCAACGCTGCAGCACGGTTTGCCCGCGGCGATCTTCTTTTGACCGTAGATGCCGACACTGTCTTCGAACCGAACGCGGTTGAGCGCCTCGCGGCTGCCTTCGACGATCCGCTCGTCGCCGGCGCAAGTTGCAACATCGCGATCAGTAACGAGCGCGACTCGATATGGACAGGACTTCAAAGCGTCGAATACCTGATGTCGATCACCGCGGGGCGGTCGATCCTCGACGTGGTGGATGCGATCGCGTGTCTGTCCGGAGCCTGTTCCATGTATCGCCGGGATATTTTCGCGCAGCAGGGCGGGCTCGACGTCGGCCCGGGAGAGGATATGGAGTACACCTTGCGGCTCCGCAGACTCGGCTATGTCATTCGGTTCGTGTCCGACGCCTGGGCGGAAACAGCCGGCCCCGCAAGCGGCGTAAGTCTATTGCGACAGCGCGCGCGCTGGGATCGCGATGCTCTGCGCATCCGCTTCATGATGTATGGCGAGCTGAGTTTTCGCCATCCGCTGGAGCGTTTACCGGACACGATCCAACGGCTTGACTTCATCGTCTTTGATCTCGTCCCGACGCTCAGCCTACCGTTCTACTTGGCCTACATTGTGCTGTTGTTCGGCTCGGATGCCGTGCTGTTTCTGTCGGCGGTCTACCTGTTGTTGCTCTGGATCTCGGTCTTCAATATGGCACTTGTGTTCGCCCTGTTCCATCGGTCGGTCGGAACGTTTGGCTGGAAGATGGCTCTGATCTTTCCCTTTTACCAGGGTGTCTATCTGAAGTGCGCGCGGTTCTTTTCCTACTCTTCGGAAATCATCTTTGCCTCTTCGCGGAACGATGATTTCGTGCCGCCGCGCGTTCGCCGTGCACTATTCGGCGATCGGACGAAGGAAGTGGCCAAATGACCGTCACCCTAACACGACTCGATCCCCATATCCCCGATCCCATCGAGAGCCGTCGGCGTGCGGCCGGACGGGCCGTCCGCGCCGCCTATGCGACAATCGTATTCGGCATACTCGCATTCTTTGTCGTCTATTTCGGGAGGCCAATTCTTTATCTCGGCGGCCCGGGCAGCGTGTCCTCACCGAGATATTTGGTTTCACTGCCTTACATCGTGCAGATCAACAGCATCACCGTGCTGAGAGGTGCATCGGTCAAGGCCGGCGACGAAATCGGAAGGGTTCGGTCTCCGCAGCACGATGAGATTGTCGCCACCTATATGCGCTCGCTCGCGGACATCGCCGGTCGCAAAGCGGAACTGCGTGTTAAGGCCCGGGTTGCGCGCGAATCTCTCGACGCGGCGCGCTCACATCTGCGGCTTGCTGAGGAAGCTGTCGAACTTATCGCAAACTCATCGGCCGCGAGCCTGAATTACCGCATAGACATGTCCCGGGAGCGCGCCTTGGCGAACAAAGCCGTGGTCTCGCAGGAGGCGGAAGCCGCCGAAGCCAGCACTCAATTGGCCGCTCTCGACGAATTCAGCCGGCAACTCGGTGATCGCCTCGAAAAGGTTGAAAGCAGCTTTGCAGACGGGAGAGTCTTCGCGCCCATAGCTGGCATAGTCGCGAACAATCCTGCGCGCGCCGGCCAATCCCTGGTGGCGGGCACTCCGATTGCAGAAATTCTCGACCCCACGGATGTCTTTGTCGACTGGTACGTTCCTAACGAACGCCTGTCCGATCCAAAAGTCGGCAACGAAGTCTTTGTGCTGTTCGGCAACCGACGAATTCTGGGCAAGATCGCGGAAATCCTCCCGGTGTCAGATGTGTACCCCGGGGCGGGTTCGTCGGCGGCGCGCGAGCGTACCGCCTCGCAAATCGCGCGAATTCGGTTCAACCCAGGCGCTCATCGCCCGGCGCTGAACTCGGCCGTCGACGTTCACATGCACTACACACAACTGAGCGCGCGGATCGCTTCAGTGCTGGTGAGATTATTCGGGCTCGACGAGCTGTGAGAGTGAGCGAGGTGCAGCATGCAGGTCGAAGCGAACCAAACGGGTTGCCCGGCTTGCGGCTCCTCCACGCTAGAATTGTTTCCAGTATTCCACCACATGATGTGCGCCTATGTTGGTCCGGAGTATGACTTCACGCCAAACATCGCGGGATATACGTGCCCGAAGTGCTGCCGGGGCATTGTGCCAGCTGATCCAGCTTGCGAGATCGTGGGGACTAGCGCGCGCTGCACCCGATGTCGGGGTGAGATGGTCATGGCGCCAGAGTGTGCCGGCTAGCGCGTAAGGGTCAGCGGTCCGTCTTGTATGCCGGCAGCCCGAAAAGCTATTTCCGGCCGGGGCGTTCATCCATTGGCACAAAGTGCACTGGCCAACCACTGCGCATCTGCTTGTCTAGAGTGCGCCTTGCCGATTCTTTCCAGCCCCCAAGCTTCCAGGATTGGCAAGATCGTACAGGCCCCGGCGCGGCATCAGCTTCGCCGGGGCCACGGACGCGGGGATGGTCCAGGACTATGGACACAGAGACAGATCGGCAACGAGGTTTGGAGTTGGGTCGCCGCTGGGCAGAGCATGCTTCGGCGCACGAGCTTGCCACCATGGTGAGCGGGTCGTTTGATGATCTCAGCGAAATTCTGCCAGCGGACGCATCTGATGAGTTCGTCGGCGGCTTCCGCGAAGGCGTGTTGCACGTCTGCGCGGGGCCTAGGATCTCAGCATAAGGGTGCGGAGATGAGACCAAGCGCCCTTGCCCCCCATCGCGGAAAATTCCAGGCGGCCAGTTGACTGGTCAACATTCCTGACACAACTCAAACGCGCAAGTTGCTCAATTTTCCCAACTGTTGCCACGTAAGCACACCGAATTCCAGGCGGCTCAGCTAGCTTCGAGCTGGAATGCGGGACTGCCAAGAAAAGAGCCGGCATCGTTAGGGTGAAACGTGGATGGAGCAAAAAGAATGAAGAAGATTTGGTTGAGTGGCATGGCCTTGCTGGCCGTGAGCATGGCGGCACCCGCGTCAGCGGCTGATCTGGCTGCTAAACCTTATGTCAAGGCCCCGCCCCCGGTGATCGCGCCGATCTATGATTGGACCGGGTTCTACATCGGCGCCAACGGCGGTTGGGGACAAAGCCACGGCTGTGTGGATTTCGTGACGCCAGCAGGGACGGTCGCAGGTGGTTGCGCCGATCGCTCCGGCGGCCTCGCTGGCGGACAGATCGGGTACCGCTGGCAAACCAATCAGTTTGTGCTCGGCCTGGAAGCGCAGGGAGATTGGGCAGAAATCAAGAATACGCGCGTCAGTCTGATCGACCCGCTGATTTCGACAACCGGTAAGATTGACGCCATCGGGCTCTTCACGGCGCAGCTCGGCTGGGCGTGGAATGCCTCGCTGTTTTACGTGAAGGGCGGCGCCGCCGTGACGCGCAACCGATTCGATATATTCAACAACGTCACCGGGGTCGGCCTGGCATCGGCGGGCCACACGCGCTGGGGCGGCGCCCTTGGCGTCGGCTGGGAGTACGGCTTCACGCCCAATTGGTCGTTCGGTATCGAATACGACCATCTCTGGATGGGCCGTGATAATGCCGGCTTCGCAGGCGTAGTCACTCCCGGAGGGTTCGTCCTCACCGGCAGCGGCGTCAGCCAAGATGTGGATATGGTCACGCTTCGGTTGAACTACCGCTTCGGTGGATACGGCGCACCGGTCGCGGCAAGATATTGATCGCACCAACCTTTACAAACCAAAGCCCCGGCATGCCGGGGCTTTTTTTGTGCTTATGAATTCTTGGCGCTCGAGAAGCCGAGCATCTCCAGCGCAAGCACCTTGAGGGCTGCAACTGCGTCATCGCCCAAGACAATTGTCTCGAGCTGTTACCATTCTGTGACGCATTTTGACGTTGCTTGTGCCTAGTAGTGAAGGCCGTCGTAACCTGGGTCCTGCAGTTCGCGGAGCGCTTTGCTGTAACAGCGCTTGCTGCAAGTACTGCCCAGAGATTTGCAAATGGGATCAAACAAACAGGGAAGCTGCGTCATCGACTATCTGGCGGTGGCCGCTCTCGTGCTTTGCGCTGATGTTTCGCATGCCGACCAGGGCGGTAGCTCATTCTGGTTTCCGGGTCAGTTTGCAAGTCTCTCCGCGGTGCAGCAGACACCGGGCTGGGCGCTCAGTGTCATCGATTACCATTCCAGCGTCGCCGCCGCGGGGAGTGCTGCTGCGGCCAAAGAGATCCTGGCCGGCAAAATCCCCGCGAACGTCAACGTTAATTTGAATCTGCGTCTGAACGGGCGGGCCGATCTGGTCGCCCTTACGCCATCGTATACTTTCGCTACGGCGGAGCTTGGCGGTCAGTTGGTCGTAGGTATATCGGGCCAGTACGGCAGAGCCGCCACTAGTATCGCCGGAACACTGACAGCGATAGCCGGACCGATTGTGGTGACGCGTACCGGAATGCTCGAAGGCTCGCTTACCTCCTACGGCGACCTCGCGCCCTTCGCGCAACTACTATGGAACCTTGGCGTCGACAATTACATGGCTTACGTCACGGGCAATGTTCCCGTCGGCGACTATGATCCGACGCGGATTCCCAATATCGGGCTCGGGCACGGCGCGATCGACATTGGGGGCGGCTACACCTATTTCGACCCGGCGGCAGGAAACGAAATCTCGGGCGTCGCCGGCCTGACCTACAATTTCAGGAATCCCGACACCCAGTACCGGAGCGGCATCGATTTCCACTTCGACTGGGGCGCATCGCACTCCCTCACTAAGCAGCTTTTCGTCGGCATTGTCGGATACGCCTACCAGCAAGTCACCGACGATTCCGGCCAGAACCCGATCCTCGGTAGTTTCAGGTCCCGCGTTTTCGGTGTCGGTCCGCAAATCGGGTACAGCTTCCCGGTCGCAGACATGCAGGGCTTCCTTGGTCTGAGGGGATACGGCGAATTTGGTGCAGCGAACCGTCCGTCGGGATGGAACACCTGGCTAACGTTCACTATTTCCCCGTCCGTTCCCGCCGCCGTAGCCGCCAGGAAGCATTTGGTTGTGAAATAAATCGGTTCCGAACTGGAAGGTCGGCTGCGGTCGGCCGAGGTCTCAAATGAGTCAAACTGCGAAGAACTCCAAGCTTCGCAAATCTTGTCCGACATGCGTCACTGAGCGAACCTCGATGAAATGCGCCGCTACTTGGCTGACGGCCATCAACAGGAGTCAAACTAATACAGGGCGCGCTCTGTTGCTCGCAAGCGGCGGGAGACTGGTCCAGCTAACTAGCTCTATTCTGAATGGCCGTTGGTAAAGTGCGGGATTTGTTCTTCTTGCAGTATGCGACGACCGCACTGGAGTTCCTCTGCAGGCGCTCGTAGTCCAATACACTGTTGCTTGCTGCTGCGTTGTAGTAGCCGCTCATGAAGTATCTTACAAAATCTTGATCCGCTGGACCGTATGCCAACCAAGTTCCGCAGGTGATCTTGTTAAAATCCAGCGTAGCGTTAGACACCGCAGTTACGCCTATCGATTTTTCCAGCCCTACCATCACACTGGCATTCGGGTTGGACTGGCACCACCCTCTTACGTTTGTGACATTTGCCCGATGCAGGTCAAAATCAACAAACGTCCTCCGACTTTCATAACTAAACCAGCCGGTCATCCAAGCCGAAAATTTGCCCGACGGTGTAGCCGGCATGGCGAGATATTCGCTACAGGTGATGCTGCGAATGTCCGTCGTTGTGCCAAGCGCCTCACTGGCGAACGTTGGGGCGATTAGGACGAACGTAACGATACTGAACCTGCACCTCATTGTGATGACTCCCGTAACGAGTGACCGACAGACTAATCGCGATTTGCTGTCACAGGACCTGCATCCCGCGGATCCAAAGAGTAATCACCCATAGTGGCAAGTGCCCGATTTGATCTAGATCAACCCACCAGGTAAGGAGGAGAGTCAGCCCGCTGCGCGGGACGCGATAAACTGCAAATCGTGTCACCGTTGTGACTGATGTCACGTGGAATCCCGTCTTGCCAAACACGTTGCAATGCTGTGCTTCGGTGTGCTCCCTGCCAGCGGGTCCCCGCGGCATGTGCAGGTCGCTCATTGATATTTGCCGATCGGACATTGACTTGGCGATCGGTTTTGCAAGGGGCTTTGCTAAACAAATGCAGAGCTGCCTAGCCGACGTGCCGGAGGGATGATGCGCGAACTAGGCGCCTTCAATATCCGCTTCGTCAAAAGTGCCAATTCTCATCCGCAAATTTCCGGTCTGTCCCTATCAGCCGACATTTGGCAGCGTGGGATCAAGGCAGCCACGGGCCAGGAGGAGACATGGCTCTGGCACATTGGCCTGGCCAGATAACGGGCAACGCCTGAGACATTCGTTTCAACTCAGATGGCAGCACCGGCCAGCAAAAAAGCGCCGCCAAGCGCGACCATCACAAGTCCAGGCCAGTTCGATTTGATGCCGAAGCCGCTACCCGGTCTTTCAGGCTCCAGCGTATCACGCCCGGAGCGAAGCCGCCTTCCACCGCTGAGTCGGCCTCGCCAAATGGGCTGAAACGCCATTTGGAGCACGCCGCCGAAAACAAGGAGCACACCAAGCCATATGAGGGTCATGCTCGCCTCCTCTACCCGCGAACGCCGAGAGTGTGCGCCGAGAACCCGTGGTCCATTCAGCGCCTGTCCGCTGCTCTCTCGGAATTAGACCGACCTTGAAAGCCGCCGGACGCACGAGCGCGCCGGCACGCAGGCTGGGGATCACGCTCTCCGAAGCTCAGGCTACGTATAAGGACCCTGCTTAGTCTTCATCCGGCTCGCGCACGACCGGCGGTTCGTCGGTTTTGTCTTCTTCTTCCTCTTCCTCTTCGTCGTCTTCCTCTTCGTCATCATCAGGATCTTGGGGCGGCATCGTGTTGCCCATGATCGCGAAGGCACGCCGGTCGATCGCACGAATTAACTTGGGGAGTAGGGTCATGTTGTTACTCCTCAGATGTGACCCTGGAGCACTTTACCCCTTTTTTGGCGGGGCAGACACGGAGTTGGCGGCCGGCGCGGACGAGGTCCGGTTATCCCTGTCAGCCAAGCCACAGGTAAGTGTCGAGTTTCTCAGATTCGGGCCAATAAGGGACCTCACGCCGATCGCTGCTTGAGATCGGTTTCATCTGGAGTCCGCTTCATTCTGTCACTCCGTCTTCGTCTTCGGACGTTCAATAAGTTGGTAACTGGGAACGTGGGTGCTTTCCTGCCACGATTCCAGAGCAGCTCCGCAGATTGCGCAGACCGCGTCACCTGTATGCGGTACCAGGAACTTCTCTTCGGTGCGTCTGTACTCAGCACCGCAAGTGCATTGCACAATTGTCACCATGCCGATGATATGTGCTTCGGATCGCGGAATTTCCAGTCCAAGCAACTTTCGTTGTTCTCTCGCGAGTCGGCCGTCACTTTGTTGCCGCCGGTCGAGTCGGTGAACGGAGGGAAGTCCGCTAGACTGTATGTCCCCCACAAAATGAGGCGACTCACCCTCGATGTTGCGACGAGGGTTGCCCGGATGGACCGGGTAGAGCCTCAAACAA
>NZ_JBVVPN010000041.1:0-66668 GCF_055811035.1 Bradyrhizobium sp. MI1.10 | reverse complement strand
GGCCCCCCCCCCCCGACCCCCCCCCCGCGGCCCCCCCCCCACCCCCCCCCCCCCCCCCCCCCCGCCCCCCCCCGGCCCCCCCCCCGGGACCCTTTCCCGACGGAGGACATCGATGTTCGGCGACTACTCGCTTGGTGACCTTGGCTCCATCTTCGTCATGCAGGGCTTTGCAGGACTGATCCTGTTCTCCGTCTACGTCCTGATGGCGCTCGGTCTTGCGATCATCTTCGGCCAGATGGGCGTCATCAACATGGCCCATGGCGAGTTCATGATCCTTGGGGCCTACGTCACCTGGATGACCTCGAGTTTCTTCCAATCCTATTTGCCGAGCCTGTTCAGCGGCTACTTCTTCCTCGCGATGATCCTGGCCTTTATCGCATCCGGTGCGTTGGGGATGCTGGTGGAATGGGTGCTGATACGGCATCTCTACAAGCGCCCGCTCGACACGCTGCTTGCGACCTGGGGCCTCAGCCTGATCCTGCAACAGGCCTATCGCTCCGTGTTCGGCGCGCGCGAGGTCGGCGTCGAGCTGCCGCAATGGATGCTTGGCTCGCTGCACGTGACCGACAGCATCGAAGTGCCGATCAACGGCGTCTTCGTGATGTGCCTCACTGTCCTGATCACCGTGGGCGTCGCCTACGTGATGTATAAATCGCGCTGGGGTCGGCAGGTGCGCGCCGTCGTGCAGAACCGCATCATGGCCGGTGCCGTCGGCATCAACACCGAAAAGGTGGATCGCTACACTTTCGGCCTCGGTTGCGGCATTGCCGGTGTCGCCGGGAGCGCCTTCACCATGATCGGCTCGACCGGGCCGACCTCCGGACAGCTCTACATCGTCGATACGTTCCTGGTGGTCGTGTTCGGCGGCGCGGCAAGCCTGCTCGGCACCATCGCATCGGCCTTCTCGATCTCGCAGACCCAATCCACCCTCGAGTTCTTCCTGTCGGGCTCGATGGCCAAGGTGCTGACGCTGCTTGCCGTTGTCGGAATCCTGATGCTGCGGCCGCAGGGTCTCTTCGCCCTCAAGGTCCGCAAATAACAAGAAGCAGGCAAGTCATGGTCATCAACTCACGCTTCTTCAATCGATCCGAGCTCATGGGCTTCCTCGTGCTGGCCGCTGTGCTGTTCGTGATCCTGCCGCTCTCGCTGGATGTGTTCCGTCTCAACCTCGTCGCGAAATATCTGACCTACGCCTTCGTCGCGCTCGGTCTGGTGCTTTGCTGGGGCTACGGCGGCATTCTCAGTCTGGGGCAAGGCGTGTTCTTCGGCCTCGGCGGCTATTGCATGGCGATGTTCCTCAAGCTGGAGGCCTCCAGCGTCGAGAATACCAAGATCCAGTCGACGCCAGGCATCCCGGACTTCATGGACTGGAATCAGATCACGTCACTGCCACTGTTCTGGCAGCCGTTTCACAGTCTCACTTTCACCATCCTCGCCATCATCCTGGTCCCCGGCATCTTCGCGCTGATCATCGGCACTGCGATGTTCAAGCGCCGCGTCGGCGGCACCTACTTTGCCATCATCACCCAGGCGGTGGCGGCCATCCTCACCATCCTGATCGTGGGCCAGCAGGGTTACACCGGCGGCATCAACGGCATGACCGACCTGCGCACCCTCAAGGGTTGGGACATAAGGCCCGACCACGCCAAGGTCATCCTGTACTTCGTCGAAGTGGTGCTGCTGTTCGCCTGCATCGGCATCGCGCAGTTCATACGCCTGACCAAGCTCGGCCGCATCCTGGTGGCGATGCGCGAACAGGAGGACCGCGTCCGCTTCTCCGGCTACAGCGTCGCCAACTTCAAGATCTTTGCGTTCTGCATGGCCGCGGTCTTCGCCGCGATCGGCGGGGCCATGTTCGCACTCAATGTCGGTTTCATGTCGCCGTCCTTTGTCGGCATCGTGCCGTCGATCGAGATGGTGATCTACACCGCGGTCGGCGGACGGATGTCGATCTTCGGCGCGATATGGGGAGCCATTCTGGTGAATTTCGCCAAGACCAGCCTGTCGGAGTCCTTCCCGCAACTCTGGCTGTTCGGTCTCGGCGCGCTGTTCATCGCCGTCGTGCTCGCTTTCCCGAACGGCCTGTCGGGGCTCTGGGCCGACTATGTGCAGCCGCGCATCGACCGCCTGTTCACCTCGCGCAAGAAGCCGGGCTGGAGCGACAATTCGGTTGCCGATGGCGCACCGGCAGAGTGAGGGGACCATCATGCTTGTTGGACATCAGCCGAAGGAATTCCTGCTCGCGGTCTCCGGACTGACCGTTTCCTTCGACGGCTTCAAGGCCGTCAACGATCTCTCGTTTTACGTCGAGGAGAACGAGATCCGCGTCATCATCGGCCCCAACGGGGCCGGCAAAACGACGGTGCTCGACCTGATCTGCGGCAAGACCAAAGCGACCGAAGGCTCGATCCAGTTTCGCGGCACCGAGCTGACCAAGCTCAAGGAGAACGAGATCGTCAAGGCCGGCGTCGGCCGCAAGTTCCAGACGCCGTCGGTGTTCGAAGACCTCACCGTGTTCGAGAATCTCGAGATTTCGTTTCCGCGCGGCCGCACCGTGTTCGGCTCGCTCACCTTCCAGCGCGACCAGCCGGTGAAGTCACGCGTCGCGGAGGTCGCCGAGATGATCTTCCTCAAGGACAAGCTCAACACCTATGCCTCTGAGCTCAGCCATGGCCAGAAGCAATGGCTCGAGATCGGCATGCTGCTGATCCAGGACCCGGACCTGCTGATGCTGGACGAGCCCGTCGCCGGCATGAGCGTGTCCGAGCGCGCCAAGACCGCCGAGCTGCTCAACCGCATCATCAAGAACCGCTCGGTGCTGGTGATCGAGCACGACATGAAGTTCGTCGAGGACATCGCGCACAAGGTCACCGTGCTTCACCAGGGCCAGATCCTCTCGGAAGGGACCATGGATAAGGTGAAGAACGACCCCAAGGTCATTGAAGTCTATCTGGGGCACTGAGATATGACGAATTCGGGCCAGTCTGTTGCGGCAATGACAGTGCACCTCTCCCCCTGTGGGAGAGGTCGGATCGCGCAAGCGATCCGGGTGAGGGGTATCTCTCCGCAGCTCAAACTGCCTCTCGCCTTCGCGGACGCAGACCCCTCATCCATCGCGGACTTCGCCCGCGCCACCTTCTCCCACAAGGGAGAAGGGAGAAAGTTCACGGCAGAGCGGCCTCACCAGAATTCATGCTGATTTAGGGAGCGATCATGCTGGCAATTTCCGATCTTCACGTCGCCTATGGCCAGAGCGAGGTGCTGCACGGGCTCAACGTCAAGGTCGCGCCCAACGAGATCGTGGCGATCATGGGCCGCAACGGCATGGGCAAGACCACGCTCATGAAATCGCTGATGGGCATCCTGCCGGCGAAGAGCGGCTCGGTGACCATGGACGGCGCCGAGCTCGGTGCCTTGCCGAGCTACGCGCGCGTCGCCAAGGGCCTCGCCTATGTGCCGCAGGGCCGCATGATCTTCTCAACCATGACGGTGAAGGAGAACATCGAGACCGGTCTCGTGGTCTCCGGCGGAACCGAGGTGCCCGGCGACATCTACGAACTGTTTCCGGTGCTGCTGGAGATGAAGGACCGCCGTGGCGGCAATCTCTCCGGTGGCCAGCAGCAACAACTCGCGATCGCACGCGCGCTGGCGACCAAGCCAAAAGTTCTGCTGCTGGACGAGCCGACCGAAGGCATCCAACCGTCGATCATCAAGGAGATGGCGCGCACGCTCAAGCGCATCCGCGACGAGAAGGGGCTTTCGATCGTCGTGTCCGAGCAGGTCCTGAGCTTCGCGCTCGATATCGCCGACCGTGTGCTGGTGATCGAGAACGGCGAAATCGTCCGCGACGATCCGCGCGACGCCGTCGATGCCGCGCAGGTCTCGAAATATCTGTCCGTCTAACCAACCGTGTAAAAGGGGAGCCTCTCGATGCCAGAGACACTGATCAAGGTCGATCTCACCAAGTCGGCCTATGAAAATGACATGGTGCATAACCGCTGGCACCCCGACATTCCGATCGTAGCCTGGGTCAATCCCGGCGACGACTTCATCATCGAGACTTATGACTGGACCGGCGGTTTCATCAAGAACAACGATTCCGCGGACGACGTCCGCGACATCGATCTGTCGATCGTGCACTTCCTCTCCGGCCCGATCGGCGTCAAGGGCGCCGAGCCCGGCGACCTCCTCGTCGTGGACCTGCTCGACGTCGGTCCGATGAAGGAGAGCATGTGGGGCTTCAACGGCTTCTTCTCCAAGCAGAACGGCGGCGGCTTCCTCACCGATCATTTCCCGCTGGCGCAGAAGTCGATCTGGGACATCAAGGGCCTCTACACCTCGTCGCGGCATATTCCGGGCGTCAACTTCGCCGGCCTGATCCATCCCGGCCTGATCGGCTGTCTGCCCGATCCGAAGATGCTGGACACCTGGAACAAGCGCGAGGCCGAGCTGATAGCGACCAATCCGACTCGTGTGCCCGGCCTTGCCAATCCACCGTTCGCGCCGACCGCTCATGGCGGCCGCGCCAAGGGCGAGGTCAAGGACAAGATCGGCGCGGAAGGCGCGCGCACCGTGCCGCCGCGCGAGCATGGCGGCAATTGCGACATCAAGGATCTCTCGCGCGGCTCGAAGATCTACTTCCCGGTCTATGTGCCCGGCGCCGGTCTCTCGATGGGCGATCTGCACTTCAGCCAGGGCGACGGCGAGATCACCTTCTGCGGTGCGATCGAGATGGCCGGCTGGCTGCATCTGAAGGTCGAGGTGATCAAGGACGGCATGGCGAAGTACGGTGTCAAGAATCCGATCTTCAAGCCGTCGCCGATCACGCCGAACTACAAGGACTATCTGATCTTCGAAGGCATCTCGGTCGACGAAGCCGGCAAGCAGCACTATCTCGACGTCACCATCGCCTATCGCCAGGCCTGCCTGAATGCGATCGAGTACCTGAAGAAGTTCGGCTACTCCGGCGCCCAGGCCTATTCGATCCTTGGCACCGCACCGGTTCAGGGCCACATCTCTGGCGTGGTCGACGTGCCCAATGCCTGCGCCACATTATGGCTGCCGACGGAAATTTTCGACTTCGACGTGATGCCGTCCTCGGCGGGTCCGATCAAGCACATCAAGGGCGATATCCAGATGCCGATATCGCCGGACAAGTAATCCCTGCGCGACGGGATGCGGGACGGCGTAGCTGTCGCCCCGCATCCTTCGCCGGAACTCTCTCACAGACAACAGCGTAGGGATGATGCGATGCCGGTCTATGAATATCTCTGTGACGATTGCGGTCCGTTCAAGGATCTGCGCCCGATGTCTGAATGCGACGATCCGCAGGTCTGTCCGCAATGTGAAATCATGGCGCCGCGCGTCATTCTGACCGCCCCGAACTTCTTCTGCATGCCGTCGGAGACGCGCAAGGCTCACGCCGTCAATGAGCGCAGCACGCACGCGCCGCAGACGCTGGCGCAATACAAGGCCTCGCATGGCCCCGGCTGCGGCTGCTGCTCGACGGGAAGAAACTCCTCGGACATGAACTCATCGGACAAGAAAAAGCCGGCGCGCCTGGTGACCAAGACCAGGAGCGGCGCCAAGGGCTTCCCTACCGCGCGGCCCTGGATGATCAGCCACTGATTCGCGCGGCAATCTCAAACAGAGTAGAGGAGCAATTCAAATGCTTCACGGTGACATCTCCAGCAGCAACGACACCGTCGGCGTCGCGGTGGTCAACTACAAGATGCCCCGCCTGCACACCAAGGCCGAGGTGCTCGACAACGCCCGCAAGATCGCCGACATGGTGGTGGGCATGAAGACCGGCCTTCCCGGCATGGACCTGGTGATTTTCCCGGAATACTCCACCCAGGGCATCATGTACGACTCCAAGGAGATGTATGAGACCGCTTGCGCGGTCCCCGGTGAAGAGACCGCGATTTTTGCGGAGGCTTGCCGCAAGGCCAAGGTCTGGGGCGTGTTCTCGCTCACGGGCGAACGCCACGAGGAGCATCCGAACAAGGCGCCCTACAACACCCTGATCCTGATGAACGACAAGGGCGAGATCGTGCAGAAGTACCGCAAGATCATGCCGTGGGTGCCAATCGAGGGCTGGTATCCCGGCAACTGCACCTATGTCTCCGACGGCCCGAAGGGGATGAAGGTCAGCCTGATCATCTGCGACGACGGCAACTTCCCGGAGATCTGGCGAGACTGCGCCATGAAGGGGGCCGAATTGATTGTACGCTGCCAGGGCTACATGTATCCGGCCAAGGAGCAGCAGATCCTGATTTCGAAGGCCATGGCGTGGGCCAACAACGTCTATGTCGCGGTCGCCAACGCCGCCGGCTTCGACGGGGTCTATTCCTACTTCGGTCACTCCGCGATCATCGGCTTCGACGGCCGCACCCTCGGCGAGTGCGGCGAGGAAGACTACGGCATTCAATATGCCCAGTTGTCGAAGCATCTGATCCGCGATGCGCGCCGCAACGGCCAATCGCAGAACCATCTCTACAAGCTCGTCCATCGCGGCTACACCGGCATGATCAATTCCGGCGAAAGCCCGCGCGGCGTAGCGGCCTGTCCCTATGATTTCTACAAGAACTGGATCGCGGATCCCGAAGGCACAAGGGACATGGTCGAAGCGATGACGCGCGCGACGCCCGGGACCGCCGAATGCCCGATCGACGGCATCCCGAATGAAGCGGGACCGAGCAACTACTGAGCCATGGCTGCATCAACCACACGGTCCTACGCCGACAAGGGCGGCGTCATGCACTCCGCGTGATGAGGGTCTACCGTTTCTGCTGCGCCGGCTTGCGTGGCGGTCGCGGAGCGGCGGCCGGCGTGGGTGTCCCGCTCATCTTGTTGGCGGCCTCGCTGACGTCGAGCAGCGATCGGCGGATGTCTTCGAGGAAGTTCGCCGATTTCTTTCTCATGGTGTCGGCGAGCTCGTGCAATCCCTGGATCTTTTCGAACAGCTCGTCGGCCTTGCCGTCGGCAAAGCCGGGCACTACGCCTTCGATCTTTGTGACCGCCTTGTCGAAGCCCGCGAAGGCGCTGTCGACCTTGGCCATGACGGAAACGATTTCGCCGCCCTTGCTCCTGAGATCGGCGGTGTAGTTCTCGAACGTGCGCAGGCCCTCCTTGATCGCCGGGGCGTTGCTGACGATCGTGCGGTCGACACTGTGCAGGGTGTCGACGATTGATTCGGCGTCGCTGAGATCGGCGGTCAGCACGGGGACGCCGTCCGAATCCAGCGGCACTGGCGGTGCGGAGGGCGCGCCGCCGATCAGCGAGACCGCGGCGACGCCGGTAAGACCGAGGAACTCGATGCCCGCGACGGTGTCCTTGCGGATCGGCGCGGAGTTGTCGAGCATCACCAGGGCCACGACCTTGCGCGGATTGTCCAGCTTGATCGACAGGATCTGGCCTGCGGGGACGCCGTCGAAATTGACCGGCCCGCCGCGGCGCAATCCGCTCGCCGAGCCGCCCTCGAACACGACGCGCAACGGGCTGCGGCTCTGGAGGGTGCGCCATTTCTGCACGCCGAGCACGCCGCCGAACGCCACGGCGATCACCGCCAGCGTCGCCGTTCCGATCACCAGATTGCTCGCGCGTGCCATGCGGGATGATTTTACGGCCAAACGAGGGAAGTTGGAAGGAGCTGCAATGGTACGCAGGGCGGGTTAGCGAAGCGTAACCCGCCAACGCCTCGTGCGGCCTTGGACCGATTTGGCGGATTACGCTGCGCTAATCCGCCCTACGCGACATCAATGCCCGGCCGCGCCTTTTGCCGCAGCATTGTTCAGCACGATGAGGGCATCGACGGCGACGCC
Source organism: Bradyrhizobium sp. MI1.10 (assembly GCF_055811035.1). Lineage (NCBI taxonomy): Bacteria > Pseudomonadati > Pseudomonadota > Alphaproteobacteria > Hyphomicrobiales > Nitrobacteraceae > Bradyrhizobium > Bradyrhizobium sp. MI1.10. The sequence continues at coordinate 58,845 of NZ_JBVVPN010000041.1, read as the reverse complement.
GGTCCTGGCATTGATCAGGAACGGATTGACGTCAATCGAGGCGATCCGGTCGCCGGCATCCGCGATTAGGTTGGAGAGGCCGACCAGGGCCTTCACCGCGGAGGCTTCGTGCAAGGCCGGCTTGCCGCGATAGCCGCGCATCTTGACGCCGGCCTTCGTGCGGCCGATCAGGAGCCGGGCCTCAGCCTCGTCCAGCGGCGCGCCGGCGAGCGTGACGTCCTTCATCAGCTCGATGTCGATGCCGCCGGTGCCGAACAGCACGACCGGGCCCATCTCGGCATCGAGGGAGGCGCCGACCACGAGTTCCAGATCGGCCTTGACCTGTTGCGCGATCAGGATGCCGGCGAGCTTCGGCTTGCCCTTCAGCCTGCTCACCCGCGCGGTGATGTCGGCGAACGCCTTCTTCACCTCGGCCGAGTTGTTGAGATTCAGCACCACGCCGCCGATGTCTGATTTGTGCAGGATCTCGGCGCTGACGACTTTTGCCACGACCGGGAAACCGATCTGCTTGGCGATCTTCACGGCCTCGGCTGCCGTCTGCGCGATTGCCTCCTTCGAGATCGGGATGCCATAGGCCTTCAGCAGCTTCTTGGAGGCGACCTCGTCGAGCGCGGCGCCCGTTGCCGATTTCAGCGCCTTCTCAAGCACGGCACGCGCGGCCGGCTTCGAGCTCGAGACGATATCGGGCACTTCCTTGCGCAGCTTGGCGTAGTCGAGCAGCGACTTGATCGCAGTCACCGCGCGGTCCATGCCCTGCATCACCGCAAGATGCGGCAGCGACTTGCGCAAGGTCTTGGTGAACTCGGTGAAGCCGATCGACATCGCGCTGATATAGATCACCGGCTTGCCGGCCCGGCTCGCCATCTCGTCGACGATGCGCAGATTGCGCTCGCGCAGCTCGTGCGGCGCTTTCGGCAGCTCGGCATCGATGATGACGATGTCGATTTCGGGGTCGTCGATCATCAGCCCGATCGATTTCAGGTAGACGGAGGGATCGACCACCGCGGCGAAGCCAGCGTCGAGCGGGTTGCCGACGATCGAGCCCGGCCCGAGCATCTTTGCCAGCTCCGAGCGGACATGCGAGCTGAGTGGTGCAAAATTCAGGCCTTCTGCATCGAAGGCGTCGATCAGCATGCCGCGCTTGCCGCCGGATAGCGTCACTGCGGCGAGCCGGTCCCCCCTGGGCACAGCGGCATGGACGAAGCATTCGGTGGTCTCGATCAACTCGTCGAGCCCGCCGACCCTGATGACCCCTTCGCGCGTTGCAATGGCGTCGAATGTCTCGATCGAGCCCGCGAGCGCGCCGGTGTGTGCCATCGCCGCCGCGCGGCCACCCTCGGAGGCCCCGAGCTTGAGCGCGATCACCGGTTTGCTCGCGGCGCGCGCCGCCTTGCAGGCGTCCCGGAATGCCTTGGTGTTGCGTACGCCTTCGAGGTAGACCACGATCACCTTGATGCTCGGATCCTCGGCGAAATAGCGCATCAGGTCCGGCGTCTCGAGCCCGGCCTCGTTGCCGGTCGTCACCATGTAGCCGACCCCGACACCGCGATCTTCCAAAGCTTGGCGGATCGCCATGACGATGGCGCCGGATTGCCCGGCAATCGCCACCGCGCCCTGTTCCATGGTGACGATACGGTCGTCGATATTGGTGAAGAGCTTTTCGCCCGCGCTCAAATTGCCGAGGCAGTTCGGGCCGGTGACCGCCAATCCCGTCTCGCGCACGGCCGCTTGCAGTTCGGCGGCGAGCTTCTGGCTTTCCTCATCCTGCAACTCGCTGAAGCCCGAAGTGACGATGGTGGCCGAGCGCGCGCCGGCCGCGGCGGCGTCGCGGATCACTTGCACGGCAAAGCGCGCCGGCACCAGCACCAGCACGTGGTCGGGTTTTTCCGGGAGGCTTGCAAAGTCCTTGTAGCAGGGGACACCCCAGATGGCGTCGCGTTTGGCATTGACCGGATAGAGCCCGCCCTCGTAGCTGTATTTGACCAAATTGTTCCAGATGCGCTCGGCGTAGTTGCCGGGCTTGTCGGTCGCGCCCACCAGCACGATGTTGCGCGGATGCAGCATGGCGTGGATGCCCTTGACGATGTCGCTGGCATCGGGCGCCGGAGACCATGGGCGCGACGAAGCTGAGGCGGCAGATACGCGAGCTTCCATGGTGTGACCTCACCTGTTGTTCTTGTTGGTGGTGCGTCACTCTGTTCTATGGCGAGTTCTTCGGACTGGCAACCACGTGGGCAGGTATGCCGTGCGGTGGAATGAGCGCGCGTCAAGCCCTGGTGGTGATCGACATCTTCGGATCTCTGCTCGCGCCGTGGTTCAGTATCTCAGCATGCCGAGTTTGTAGGCGTAGTGATAGGCCAACTGCTTCGCCAGATAAGGAGCGATGGCGCGCCGGATCTGCATCTGTGTCGGTTCGAAGCCGAGAACGCGTCGCCGCAGGACGCCCATCTCCCTGACGCCGACCGCATAGGTGGATGCCGTCTTTTGTGCGTCATGGATTCGGAAGCAGGCGAGAAATCGCGGCAAGCGTGCGAATTTGAATCCTGCGGCTTGCGCTCGAAGGATGAAGTCCCAGTCCATCGCGTAGTGTAAACTCTCGTCGATCGGCCCGATCCTGTCCCACACGCGCTTGCGCCAGAACATCGTCTCTTGCGGAATGTAGTCGGCATATCGCAACGCCTTGCCGTCGTGGGGCGGCAGCACGGCGCGGCCGACCTCGAGTCCCTCGCGATCGATGAAGACGCGATGGCCGTAGACGACGTCGACATGCGGATGTGCGATGAAGTAATTTGCGACATAGGCAAGCGTCCCGGGCAGCAGCATGTCGTCGCTGTTGAGATAGGCCATGATCTCGCTCTCGATGCCGGCGAAGCCGAGATTGATGGCGCTGGATTGCCCCTTGTCCGGCTCGCTCCTCCAGCGCAGGCTATCGCCGCGCCCCTTCAGGAGATCGAGCGTGCCGTCGATCGAGGCGCCGTCCTGCACGTGATAATACAGGTCCGGATAGTTCTGGCTGACGATGCTGTCGATCGTGGCGTCGAGATATGGCGCATGGTTGTAGCTCGGCGTGACCATCGCGATTCGGGGCGCGCCCGGATGGATCGCAGGTGCTGGCGGGAAAGCCGTCAGGTTGAGCAGACGCGGCGGATATTGCTCGAAGGTCCACATCGGCGGGCGGCGCCAGAGGCTCCGAAGCGAGGAGCGTCTTTGCCCGGCGGCGATAAGATCCTGGTTCCTCTCCAGGAGCGCGACGCGGTTTTCGAGCTGTTCGAGACGCTGCCTGAACTCCTCATCCATCCCCGTTCTTCTCGCAAATTGCAGCGAAAATGCTCAATGGGCCATTCTGATAGGTCTCCCGTCGACGGCGCCGGTTCACGGGTTCCATCATGCGGGATTGTCCCTACAGGCCGGGCGGATTCAAGAGGGGGGTGCGGATCGATTGCGAACCGCTATTCATCGGTTCCGATCAGGGTGGCATGCAGGATGTAGCGCTCGGGGCCGGACACGACGGCGTCGAACGGCCAGCAGGTCGCGAGCACGAGTTCGGCTGCCCGTGCCGCAGGATCGATGCCCGAGGCATCGAAGCGAACCACAGCGGAGGAATCCGCGCGAAAACGAAAGTGCTTGCCATCACTGCGTGTGACATCGATCAAGTCACCAATGGCGACATTCCGCAGGAAGCGGAAATGAGTGTCGCGGTGCGCTGCATATACGGCAACACCCCGCTCGCCCGCGTCAGCCGTTTGGCGGATATGGCCGGGACCGAAAGCGAGCGCCTGGCCGCTCGCGCCTTCCAGCACGATCGCGCTGGCGCCGATCCGCCTCACCTCGATCCGCGCGACCGGCCATGTGTCGGCCCATGACCATGGCCTGACCACTTCGCCGGTCGCAACGCTCTTGTCGAACGCGCGCTCCAGCAGCACCTGCGCGAGCCACGCCTTCGCATGGATGTAGGCGCCGTCGCCGAACAGGATGATGCCGATCAGGGCGAGAGCCAGGGGAGAGATGAAGCGGGGCATTGTTTCCACACTCGTCATTGCGAGCGAAGCGAAGCAATCCAGAATCTTTTCGCGGAGGCAGCCTGGATTGCTTCGCTGCGCTCGCAATGACAACAAAAAGGCGCGCGCGGCCGTTGGTGTGGGACGGGCAGCCGCGCGCGCTAACAGAGGAGTTCGGGGAGCTCCTCTCTCAAGCGGCGTCAGTGAGCAAGGACTGACGCCGGTTGAACACGAACAGGATCATGGCGAGCAGGATCAGGATCACGCCTGCGGTCATCTTCAACTCGGCCGAGGTCGCGGTCTTGGGCAGGCGGATCGTATCGGTTGCCGCCGGCGTCGGCCGCCTCGTGGCCGACTGGCTGCGCGCATCGGCGTGACGCTCGCGGAGTTGCGCCGGGACCTGCTGGCGTTCGCCAAAGACCTTCGCGAAATCCCAGCCGGCCGGCAGGTTGATCGGCAATTCGCTGAGCTTGAGCGGCTCACCCTCGGGACGGCTCGGCGTCTTGTCGACCGCGACGAGGCTGGTGAGTCGGGTGACGATCTGATGGTCGAGCGCCAGTGCCAGGATCGCCTTGTCGGAATCTTCGGGCGTCATCTCGCGCACGGTGCGCGCCACTTCGGCATCGTCGATCTTGCGCTTGGCCCAAAGCTTCGACAAGCCTTTGCCTTCGGCCGCATTTTGCAGCGGCAGCGTCACCGACCATGGGCGGTCGCCGACGCGGCCCTTGATCTCGACCGAGCCCGCGAGCGTGTCGAGCTTTGCGGCCAGCACCAGCGGCTCGTCGCGATAGACGTCGGGAATGATCGTCGGTGTGACGTCGGCCTTGGCTTCGGAGAACTTTGCGCTCAGGCCGGTCACGGCCGGGTTCTCGAGCTTGGCAAACAGGCCGCGCATGCGCTCCTCGATCTGCTCGACCGAGCCGATATGGGTGAAGGCACCGCGGCCGAGCTCGGCGGCGCGCGTCATCAGATAGGTGTTGGGCGCCGACCCGATACCGACCATGAACACGCGCGAGCGGCCGCGCATCGCCGTGATCGTTTCGAACAATTGCTGCTCGTTGCCGATCGCACCATCTGTCAGGAATACGACCTGGCGAACCATGCCGGCGTCGCCGAGCTTGTCGGTCAGCGCGGCCCGCATCGCCGGCACCATCTCGGTGCCGCCACGCGCCTGCAGCGCGCTGACGAACGAGGTGGCTTCACCGACACGCTCGGCATCCGCCGCCACGGAGGCCGGAAACAGCACGTCCATGGTGTCGTCGAAACGGATGACATTGAAACGGTCGGTCGGCTGGAGACGGGAGAGCGCGTAGGTGAGGCTCGCCTTGGCCTGAACGATCGACGTGCCGCCCATCGAGCCGGAATTGTCGATCACGAATATCACCTCGCGCGGCCGTGGCTTCTGCGTCGCCTGCTCGGCGGCGGGCGGGGTGACGAAGGCGAGCAGATAATCGGTGTCGCCGACGCGCTCGCGGAATAAACCAACCGACGGCGCCTTCGCGGCGGCCGGCTTCCAGGTCAGTTCGAAATCGCGGTCGGCAGGCACGGCACCGTCGGCAAGCGTGACGATTCGCGTCGTATTGTCCGGGCTCTCGACCTTGACGTTGTGGTGGGGGCTCTTGACCTCGCCGAGCGCAAAGCCGGCGTTCAGGCGTATCGTGATGCTGGTCGGGTTGACCGGTGCATTCCTGGCGGGATCCAGCACGGGCGGCGAGATGCGGTCGCGGTCCGGCACCGGGTCCGAATTCGTCGCGCCCCAGCCGGAGCCATCGTTGCGGAAATCGACGCTCTGGACGATCGGCGCCGGATTGTAGCGCGGTCCGACCACCAGCGGCAGGCGCAGCGAATATTCGTTGCCGGATTGATGCACCGGTTCCTGATACTCGATCTGCACCAGCACGGTTTCTCCGGGACCGATATTGGCGACCGAGTTGGTGAAGATATTCGGCCGCTCCTGTTCGGTGAGCGCGGCCTTCTGGCCGGCCCGGCGCGCCTCTTCGTAGATCACGCGCGCCTGCTGCCGCTCCTTGATGTCGCCGACGATGACGCGATTGCCGACCACCATCTTCAGCGAATCGACGGCACCGCCGGCGGGGAGCGGATAGACATAGGTCGCCTCGGCCCAGTCCTTGGTCGGATTGCGGAAGATCTGGGTGACGCGGGCGCGCAATGTCGGGCCCGACACCGTGATGTCGACGTCGATGCCGAGGCGGATCGCTTCCGTGTAGGCGCCATCCTCCTTCAGAAGCAGGGTGCCGGACTTGGCGTCGCCGGGCTGAAGCAGGCTGGCCTGCTCCGTCGTCGCCGACCAGCCCGGCTCCAAGCTCACCAGCAGCGCCACGAAGGCGACCAGCATCACCGCGATGCCCTGCGCCAGAAGGAACAGTCCGACCACGATGAGTCTGCCCAGCCAAGGGTGTTCGTTGCTGTCCGTCGTGTCGTAGGTATCCATTTGGCCTGCTCCCGAGGATGTTTGCTGGCTCTGAGCATCGGCCAGGACGGCGCGGTTTCGCGAGCAGAATGATCGGCAATGTTCCGCCACGGCCGGCCCGGCCGGCCGCCTCCGAGATGGCCAAGTGCGGTTTTGTGCTGGTTTGTCCGCCCTGCTAGGATGCTGTCCTGGAGCAGAGCCACGATGCAGACGCAGGACAAATTCACCGACAAGCAGCTTTCGGACGAGCAGAGCCGCGAGATTGCGGAGACCATCCGTGAGGAGCTCGCCAGGCGCCGGATCTCCCGGCAGGCGCTGGCCGAGCAGGCCAAGCTCAGCCTGTCGACGCTGGAGAAGGTGCTCGGTGGCCGACGGCCGTTCACACTGGCGACCACAGTGCGGCTGGAGCAGGCGCTGGGCGTCTCCCTGCGCAGAAGCGCCGCCGTGGTGACGCCTCCGGCCGCAAACGATGTCGCGCCCGACAGCCTCGGCTCCTATGCGCATCGCGCGGTGACCTGGCTCGAGGACGTCTACATCACGTTGCGACCGTCGTTCGGCGACAAGGACGCGATCTTCGCCTACCGCACCGAGATCGTCTGGGAGCCGAAGGTCTCCTCATTGGTGTTCCGCGAGGGGGAGCGGACCGATGCCGCCTATGAACACACCGGCGAGGTCGCCGTGCCGCATCAGTCCGGCTTCATCTATCTCGTCATCATCAAGCATGGCCAGCATCGCGTAATCACCGTGTCGCGGCCGACGGTCGCCGGCGAAATGTACGGGATCATCTCGACGCTCCGCGCCGGCCCCGGCTCGCAGCTGACGCCGATCGCAGCGCCGATCGCCTATGTGCCGCTTCGAAACTTCGCGAAGCCCTCGCTGGGTCGGGTCGCGCCCGGCGATGCCAACCATGAACTGTACCAAAAGCACCTGCGCCGAACGGTGGAAGAATCGTTCGCGCTGTTTCTGTCGGTATAGTCCGCAGGAAATTATCCGGAATGACGCGGCATGCGTCTATAAGGGGACATGCAGGACGCGCCCGCACTCGATGACGGCGAATCTCCGCTGTTCTCAATCATTATCCCGCTCGAATCTCACCGAGGGCAGTGGGAGATGTCCTGGCTCGGCTGGACGTCGCAGACTGCCGACAAATCGCTCTACGAGATCATTTTGGTCGTGCCACCGGATTTCACGGCACGCGAGCAGTTGAAGACGCTGGCCGGCAACAGGGCTCGACTCGAATTCACCGATTCCGAACACGACATCGGGCTCTGCGCATTTGGCGCGACGAAGGCGCGCGGCAGCTATCTGTTCTTCACGGAATCGCACTGCCGGCCCGAACCCGACGTGATCGAACTCTGCATTCGCGCGATCGATGCTCATCCCGACTGGGCCGGCTTTTCCTGCCGTTCGATCCCGATCTGCCATAACCGGTTATCCGTGGCAGAGGCCGCCATGTACAAGGCCGACATCGAGTTCGGTATGAAGCAGCATCCCTGGCGCAAGGTGCTGGATCAGTGTTTCGTGACGCGGCGAGACGTCTACTGGGAATGCGGCGGCCTGCGCGAAGAGCTCGGTCATTTCGCCGAATGGGTGCTTGCCGCCGCCTATCACGCGAGAGGCCATTCCATAGGCTATCTCGAGGAGGCGCGCTTCCATCACTACTATGTCGGCGAGATCGACGAGCTGAAGCAATTCACGCTCGACTTCGTGCAAGGCGAGATTCGCTATCTGAGCGAGGCCCGCAACGATCCCGGCAGCGAGCTGCTCGACGTTCCGATCGAGTGGAGCTCGCGGAGTGAGGCCGGCACGTCGCTCGCCCGCAATGCACTGAACGCGCTCCTGCGCTACAGCCTCGCTGGCGGCGGCCGAGGACGGTCTGGCGAGAAATTGCTGGCGTTATGGCGTTGGGCCGTGCCGGCGCTGCTCGGCGATCTCGGCGCGCGCGCTTTCACGCGGCTGGGGGCATGGCACGCGCGGGCCGTGCTGGTCGTTCTGACGGCCGCCGGATCGAGCGAGGCGATCGCGCGATGGATGCGGCGATACATCGCTGCGCTGATCCGGCATCAGAGACTCGATTGCATTCATCGTCTCGGGCGAGATGCGCGGTCTGTCGACGGCTTTCTTGGTGGCCACGTTATCGCGCAGATCGGATTCCATGCCGAGGAGTTCTCCGCCGGTTACACTTTCCGCTGGAGCGAACCGGAGGCTGCCGTGCGCATCAAGGGGATGCCTGGCCGCACCATCCTTCGCGTTCGAAGCCCCGCGCTTCGCGCGCCGCTGGATACGATCGACACGCGATTCTATGTCGACGGCACGCCCGTCGCTCCCGAGGCGGTCGCGACCGGTTATGACGGCTACACGCTGAGACTCGATCTGCCGCCGTCAGGTATCGCCACCCTCGCCTGGGCATGCCCTGTGTTCAGGGGCGTCGGCGATTCTCGTCGTCTCGGTCTGGCCGTCGCGGGCATCGACGTCGGCCACGACATAATCGAGGTCGAAAGCGCGGGACCCCCCCGCGCTCGCCGAAGAGAATAGCGGCCCTTCATGAAAATTCGTTAAAATTCCCTGGGGTTTCTTCTGGGGTGGAGCAGGCATGTCACAAAAGAAAAGCGCCCGCGAGAGGAGCGCTTTCATCAGGCGTTGGCGGCTTTCTTGTCGACTTCGGAAGTGACCGAGAATTCCTTGCGCAAGGTCGGCTTGTGGATCTTGCCGGTGGCGTTGCGAGGTAACGCGTCGACGAAGCGGACCTGGCGTGGACATTTGAACCGCGCGAGATTCGCCGCGCAGTGTGCGAAGACATCGGCCTCGGTCAACCGCTGGCCGGGCTTGGCCGCGACGATGGCGAGGCCGACCTCGCCCCATTGCACATCGGGAATGCCGATCACGGCGGCTTCCGCGATGGCGTTGAGTTGGTGCAGGACGTTCTCCACTTCGGCCGGATAGACGTTCTCGCCCCCGGAGATGTACATGTCCTTCCAGCGGTCGACGATGTAGTAAAAGCCTTCCTCGTCGACGCGTGTCGCGTCTCCCGTGTGCAGCCAACCGTCGGTGAACGACGTTTTGTTCGCCTCCGGCCTGTTCCAGTAGCCGGGCGTGATGTTCGGTCCCTTGACCCAGAGTTCGCCGAGCTCGCCGACATCGGCGTCGCTGCCATCAGGACGTACGATGCGCACTTCCGTGTGCAGCACCGGCTTGCCGGCGGAGCCGGCTTTCCGTGCCGCATCCTCGCGGTCGAGCACCAGCACGGCCGGCGAGGTCTCGGTCATGCCGTAGCCCTGCTGGAGCGCGACGCCGCGCGCCTCCCACACCTTGAGCAGCGGCACCGGCATTGGTGCACCGCCGACACCGCCGACGATGAGCCTGCCGAGGTCGGTGGTCGCGAAGGCCGGATGCTGGGCCATAAACTGGTAGATCGCGGGCACGCCGAAGAACACGTTGATGCCCTGCGCGGGATCGTTGATCAGACCGAGCGCCGCGCCGGGATCGAAGGCGCGCATGATCATCACGGTGCCACCGGCATGCAGCACCGGGTTGGTGTAGCAGTTCAGTCCGCCGGTGTGGAACAGCGGCAGCACGGTGAGCAGCACCGAGGACGGCCCGATGCAGGCGGGGCCGCCGAGATTGACGCAATTCCAGAAGGTCATGCCATGGGTGATGGTGGCGCCCTTGGGATGACCCGTCGTGCCGGAGGTGTACATGATGGTCGAGACGTCATCGAGGGTCACCTCCTCGATTTTCTCGAGTGGCTTTGCGGCGGCGATGCCGGCCTCGTAAGTCCCGCCGGGGCCAAGCAGCAGGCTCGTCTCAATGCCGCAGAGCCTTGCCACGGCAAGCGCCGTTTCGGCGAGATCGGTGTCGTGGATCATCACCTTCGGGGCGCAATCTGCGGTGATGAACTGGAGTTCGGGAACGGTGAGCCGGGTGTTCAGCGGCACGAAGATCGCGCCCAGCCGGCCGCAGGCGAATTGCACCTCCAGCGTATCGGTCGCGTTCAGCGCCAGCACGGCGACCCGCTCGCCGCGCGAGACATTCAGCGTATGGCGCAGAAATGAAGCGAGACGAGAGATACGCGCATCGAGCTGCGCATAGCTGAAGCGGCGCCCGCTCGCGAGGTCGATCACCGCGATCTTGTTCGGCGTGCGGCGGCCATAATGGGCGATCCAGTCATAGTAACGAACGGCCAAGAATTCCTCCCTCGGCGGTTTGGTGCCGCCCGCGTCCCTATTGCCATGCACCATGCCCGGCATGGCCCTGGGGCCAGCCGGAGTTTGTGCACCACGCCTTTTTTTGATCCGGAGTTGGCGCGCGAGCGGTGAAAATCGTCTTGCGTTGAGTTGCTAGAGCGGGCGCTGCTCGGAAGCGGCCGCCGGCCAGCCACTCCGCGCAAGTGAGCCGCCAAGGTTCCGGCCATGGTGGACGAGACGAATCCGCCAGCGAGGCGAGAGTGCGATGATGAGCCCGTTCTATACCGTCGAGCATGACGCCTTTCGCGAGGTGATGCGTCGCTTTGTCGACAAGGAGATTGCGCCCTTCGCCCACGAGTGGGACGAGGCCGGCGAATTCCCGCGCGCGCTCTATCGCAAGGCGGCCGAGATCGGGCTCTTGGGACTCGGTTTCCCCGAGGAATATGGTGGGATCGCCGCCGACCAGTTCATGAAGATCCTCGCCAGCCAGGAGCTGGCGCGGGCTGGCGCCGGCGGCATCAGCGCCAGCTTGATGAGCCATACCATCGGTTCGCCGCCGGTCGCGCGGGCCGCGCGCCCCGAGGTCAAGGCGCGCGTGCTGCCTCAGGTGCTCGCGGGTGAGAAAATCTCAGCGCTCGCGATCACCGAGCCGGGCGGCGGCTCCGACGTCGCCGGGCTTCGGACTAAGGCGCGGCGCGACGGCGATCACTACGTCGTGAGCGGCGAGAAGACCTTCATCACCTCGGGTATGCGTGCCGACTATCTGACCGTTGCGGTGCGCACCGGCGGCGAGGGCGCCGGCGGCGTCAGCCTGCTCCTGATCGAGGGGGATACGCCCGGCCTGTCGCGGACAAAGCTGAAGAAGATGGGTTGGTGGGCCTCTGACACCGCGACGCTGCATTTCGACGAGTGCCGCGTACCGGCGGAAAACCTGATCGGCGAGGAAGGCCATGGCTTCAAGATCATCATGCGGAATTTCAACAGCGAGCGCATGGGCATGGCGGCGGGCTGCACCGCGTTCGCGCGCGTCTGCCTCGACGAGGCGATCGCCTACGCCAAGGAGCGCAAGACCTTTGGCAAGCCGCTCGCGCAGCACCAGGTGATCCGCCACAAGATCGTCGACATGGCGCAGAAGGTCGCCGCTTCGCAAGCGATGCTTGAGATGCTGGCCTGGCGGCTGGAGCAGGGCGACAGCCCGGTCGCCGAAATCTGCATGATGAAAAACCAGGCGACCCAGACCATGGCATTCTGCGCCTCGGAGGCCGTGCAGATTTTTGGCGGCGCAGGCTTCATGCGCGGCATCAAGGCGGAGCGCATCTATCGTGAGGTCAAGGTCAACGCGATCGGCGGCGGCACCGAAGAGATCATGAAGGATCTGGCGTCGCGGCAGATGGGGTTGTGAAGGACGCCGTCTTTCCGGGGCGGCGCGTAGCGTCGAACCCGGAATCCATCGAGCCGCAGATGTCGCAGAAGAATGGATTCCGGGTTCGCGCTTCGCGCGCCCCGGAATGACAAAGGGAAAGCAATGCTGTTCACCGCCGACCACGACGAGATCCGCCGTTCCTTGCAAAAATTCATCGCCAACGAGATCAATCCGCATGTCGATGAATGGGAAAAAGCCGACATCTTCCCGGCGCACGAGCTGTTCAGGAAGATGGGCAGCCTCGGCTTTCTCGGGCTGAACAAGCCGGTCGAATTCGGCGGCTCCGGCCTCGATTACTCCTACGCGCTGATGATGGCGGAGGAACTCGGCGCCATCAATTGCGGCGGTGTGCCGATGGCGATCGGGGTGCAGACCGACATGGCGACGCCGGCGCTGGCGCGGTTCGGCTCGGACGAGGTGCGGCGGGAGTTTCTGGCGCCCTCGATCTCGGGCGATTACGTTGCCTGTATCGGCGTCTCCGAGCCCGGCGCAGGCTCCGATGTCGCATCGATCAAGACCAATGCGCGCGGGGACGGCGACGATTATGTCATCGATGGCGGCAAGATGTGGATTACCAACGGCACCCAGGCCGACTGGATCTGCCTGCTCGCCAATACCGGCGACGGACCCGTTCACCGCAACAAGTCGCTGATCTGCGTGCCCATGAAGACCAAGGGCGTCACCGTCGCGCGCAAGCTCGACAAGTTGGGCATGCGCTCCTCCGACACTGCGCAGATCTTCTTCGACAACGTCCGCGTGCCCAAGCGCAACCGGATCGGCGAGGAGGGCAAGGGCTTTACCTACCAGATGATCCAATTCCAGGAGGAGCGGCTCTGGGGTGCGGCGGCCTGCCTGAAGGCGCACGAATACATCATCAACGAGACCATCGAATACACCCGCAATCGCAAGGCCTTCGGGAAGTCGATCCTCGACAACCAGGTGGTCCACTTCAAGCTCGCGGAGATGCAGACCGAGGTCGAGCTGCTGCGCGCGCTGATCTATCGCGCCGCCGAGCAGCTGGTCGCCGGCGAGGATGTCACGAAACTGGCGACCATGGCCAAGCTGAAGGCCGGCCGGCTCGGGCGCGAGCTCACCGACGCCTGCTTGCAATATTGGGGCGGAATGGGCTTTACCAACGAGACGCCGGTCAGTCGCGCCTATCGCGATAGTCGCCTGACATCGATTGGCGGTGGCGCCGACGAGGTCATGCTGATGGTCCTGTGCAAGATGATGGGCACGCTGCCCGGCAGCAAAGGAAGTTCCTGATGATCACGCTCTATCATTGCGACGCCGCGCGCTCGTTCCGTCCGCTCTGGATGCTGGAGGAGATGGGGCTGCCCTATGAATTGAAGATGCTGCCATTCCCGCCGCGGGTCTTCGCCAAGGAATACCTCGCGCTCAATCCGCTGGGCACGATTCCCTTCATGGTCGATGGCGAGACGAAAATGACCGAGTCCTCCGGCATCTGCCACTATCTCGGCACCAGGCATGGACCGACGCCACTGATGGTCGGACCCGAAGATCCCGCCTATGGCGCGTTCCTGAACTGGATGTATTTCAGCGACGCCACGTTAACCTTCCCGCAGACGCTGGTGCTCCGATACACCCAGCTCGAGCCGGAAGAGCGCCGCAATCCGCAGGTCGCCGGCGACTATGCCAAGTGGTTCTTGGGCCGCCTGCGCGCGGTCGAGGCAGCCACCGCAAATACCGAGGCCTTGTGCGCGGGCCGCTTCACTGCCGCCGACATCGTGATCGGCTACGCGCTCCGCCTCGCGGACAATATCGGGCTCGCCAAGGATTTTGGGCCAAATGTCGCAGCCTATTGGGCGCGCTTGCAGCAACGCGATGGCTTCAAGCGCGCGGTTGCTGCGGAGCAACAAGCCGGCGTCGAGCAGAACGTGGCAGCAAGAGTGAGGGCGTAATTATCGTCCTGGCGAAAGCCAGGACCCATTACCCCAAGGATTTGTTTGGCGACGAGTCGCGGTTGTCGCCCTGGCGCTGCAACTTCCCACTGGAGTAATGGGTCCTGGATCGGCGCTCCGGTCCGCTGCGCTTGTCCAGGACGACGATGTTGGCACGAGTTCCGGGTCGTCCACCACGCTCCCGGACTGCCGCTGTTTTGCGCTTCATGATAGCGCTATCCCGCCGTGACAGCGCCCAGATTTCCGCTAAGGTGACCTCCGTCCGCAGCGGCCAAAGAGCCGCGCGAGGAGGATCCCAATGGAAGATACCGGTCGCGAATCCGACCATTTGATGCTGATCACGCCGGAGCGGGTGTTCTATGCCGGCCTGCTCGGCCGCCCCCGCAAGCGAACGCCCGGCTGCTGTCATGTCTATGTCGCGGTCAAGGGCAGCCTGCATCTGACGATCGACGATGCCCTCGCCACCGGCGAGCTGTTCGTTACCTTGCCGAACCAGCGGCATTCCATTGCCAGCGACTACCGCACCGCGATCAGCGTGACGCTGGAGCCGGAGAGCATGCCCGATGGCGTGATCGAGATCCTGGCCGAGCGGCTCACCGGACCCGACAGGGCCGTCTATGCCCGCAAGATCCTCGCCGCCTACGCGCTGCTGCGCCAGCGTCGCTACGGCGACATCACCACCGCCGAATTCGACGAGATGTGTTTTGGCGAAGCGCTGCCGCGCCGCGTGCTCGATCCCCGTGTGACGCGCGCGGTCGCCCGGATCGGCCGCTTCACGGGTGAACCTGTGACGGCGGACACTTGTGCGGCGGACGCCGGACTCTCCGCTTCGCGTTTCCTGCATCTGTTCAAGGAAGAGACGGGTATCTCGTTCCGCTCCTTCCGCGCCTGGAAGCGTGCGCGTCACCTGCTGCACTTCGCCAACCAGGACCTCAACCTCGCCCATCTCGCGCAGGACATCGGCTATCCCGATTCCACCCATTTCAGCCACTCGATCCGCCGCTTCTACGGCCTGAAGCCGCGCGCGATCTTCGTCGGCTCGCGGGATCTTGCGATTTATCGCAGCACCGAGACGGTGAGGCTGGCGGAGGCGAGTTGATCGCTTCGTATGGTGGATTAGCCGAAGGCGTAATCCACCAATTCTGCCTCCGAGGAAGCTTAAGAGGTGGGTTACGCCTTCGGCTAACCACCCTACGGCATCTCGTTTTCCAGCTTCTCCGCGCAAGAAGCCGCATGCCGCCCATCACATGATCGCAAACGTTGAATTATCAACGTGCGAGACATTCAAGGCATGAGCGACAAGGCTGTCATCACCTGCGCGCTGAACGGCGTGCTCACCGACCCGAAGCAGCACAACGTGCCTGTGACGCCCGAGCAGATGGCGCGCGAGGCCAAGGCTGCGTTCGATGCCGGCGCGTCCATCATGCACATCCATCTGCGCCAGCAGGCACCGGACAAGGGGCATCTGCCGTCCTGGGAGGTCAGCGTCAGCAAGGAGATCCAGCAGGCGATCCGCGAAGCCTGCCCCGGCGTGATCATCAACCACACCTCGGGCGTCTCCGGGCCGAACTACAGCGGTGCCCTGGATTGCATCCGCGAGACCAGGCCGGAGATCGCCGCCTGCAATGCCGGGTCGCTGAACTATCTGAAGGTGAAGGCCGACAACAGCTGGGCCTGGCCGCCGATGATGTTCGACAATGCGGTCGAGAAGGTGAAGGATTACCTCGACGTCATGAACGCGATCGGCACCATCCCCGAATTCGAATGTTTTGACGTCGGTATCGTCCGCTGCGTCGGCATGTACCGCCAGGTCGGCATGTACAAGGGCCCGCTCGAATATAATTTCGTGATGGGCGTCGCCTCCGGCATGCCGTCGGATCCCGATCTGTTGCCGATCCTGATCAAGCTGAAGCGTCCCGAAGGGCATTTTCAGGTCACCGCGATCGGCCGCGAAGAGATCTGGCCGCTGCACCAGCGCTGCGCCGAACTCGGCGGTCATCTGCGTACCGGTCTCGAAGATGCCTTCTATCTCGCCGACGGCAAGAAGGTGACGTCGAACGGCCAGCTGATCGAGGCCATCGCCGCCTGCGCCCGCCGTGCCGGCCGCGAGATCGCGAGCCCGGCGGAAGCGCGGAAGATTTTTGGGACGAATCGCTGAATGTAGCCCCAGCCGTCATTGCGAGCAAAGCGAAGCAATCCAGAATCTTTCTGTTGAGGCAGTCTGGATTGCTTCGTCGCTTCGCTCCTCGCAATGACGGGTAGGAAATAATCATGTCCATTCTCGAAAACACCATTTCCCCCGGCAGTGCCGCCTATCGCGCCAACCGCGACGGCATGCTCGGCCTGATCGACCGCATGCGCGCGCTGGAAGAGCGCACGCGTGCGGCGTCGGCGGCGGCGAAGGATCGCTTCCACAAGCGCGGCCAGCTGTTGCCGCGCGAGCGCGTCGCGCTGGTGCTCGATCCCGGCGCGCCCTTCATCGAGCTGTCCACGCTCGCCGGCTACATGTTCGACGTCTCAGATCCGGACAAAAGCGTGCCCGGCGGCGGCGTCATCGCCGGCATCGGCTTCGTCTCGGGCATCCGCTGCATGGTCAGCGCCAACGATTCCGGCATCGATGCCGGCGCGCTTCAACCTTACGGCCTGGACAAGACGCTGCGGGTGCAGGAGCTCGCGCTGGAGAACAAGCTGCCCTACGTCCAGCTGGTTGAGAGCGCAGGCGCCAATCTCCTGCGCTACCGCGTCGAAGACTTTGTCCGTGGCGGCAACATCTTTCGCAACCTCGCGCGGCTTTCGGCGGCCGGGCTGCCCGTCGTCACCGTGACGCATGGCTCTTCGACCGCCGGCGGCGCCTATCAGACCGGCCTGTCGGATTACATCGTCATGGTCCGTGGCCGCACCCGCGCCTTCCTCGCCGGGCCGCCGCTGCTAAAGGCCGCCACCGGCGAGATTGCAACCGAGGAGGAGCTTGGCGGCGCCGAGATGCACACGCAGGTTTCCGGTCTCGGCGATTATCTTGCCGAGGACGACCGCGACGCCCTGCGCATCGCGCGCGAGATCATGGCGGCGCTGGAATGGGAGCGGCCGGACAAGGGAGCCGCGCAATACAAGCCGCCGCGCTACGACCCGGACGAGCTGCTCGGCATCATGCCGATGGACCACAAGCGCTCCGTGGACATGAAGCAGGTCATCGCGCGCATCGTGGATGATTCCGACTTTACCGAGATGGCGCCGAACTACGGCCCGGCCACCGTCTGCGGCCATGCCCGCATCGAGGGCCAGGCGATCGGCATCGTCACCAACAACGGCCCGCTCGATCCGGCGGGTGCCAACAAGGCGACGCATTTCATCCAGGCCTGCTGCCAGACCCGCACGCCACTCCTCTATCTGAACAACACCACCGGCTACATGGTCGGCAAATCCTACGAAGAAGCCGGCATGATCAAGCACGGCTCCAAGATGATCCAGGCGGTGACGTCGGCGACGGTGCCGCAGATCACCATCTATTGCGGGGCTTCGTTCGGCGCCGGCAATTACGGCATGTGCGGGCGCGGCTTCCATCCGCGCTTCTGCTTCTCCTGGCCCAACGCCAAGACCGCCGTGATGGGCGGTGAGCAGGCCGCCGAGACCATGGCGATCGTCACCGAAGCCGCCGCAGCCCGCCGCGGCAAGCCGGTCGAAAAAGAAAAGCTCGATGCGATGAAGGCGCAGATCATCGGCGTGTTCGACGGCCAGATGGACGTGTTCTCGACCAGCGCGCGCGTGCTCGACGACGGCGTGATCGATCCGCGCGACACCCGCGCGGTGCTGTCGGAAGTGCTCGCCATCTGCCGCGAGGGCGACGCGCGCACACCCCAACGCATGCAGTTTTCGGTGGCTCGCCCATGAGGAACGGTTCAACGCAGCACCGGCCGTTCTTCAAGGTCCTGATCGCCAATCGCGGCGAGATCGCGCTGCGGGTGATGCGCAGCGCGCGGCGGCTCGGCCTCGGCGTCGTCGCGGCCTATTCGGATGCGGATAGCAATGCGCTTCATGTGCAACAGGCCGATCAGGCCGTACGCATTGGCGAGCCGCTGCCGGCGCAGTCCTATCTCAACATTCCCGCGATCGTTGCGGCCGCAAAGGCCAGCGGCGCGGATGCCGTTCATCCCGGCTATGGCTTCCTCGCCGAGAACGAGGAGTTTGCGCAGGCCTGCAAGGATGCCGGGCTCGTCTTCATCGGCCCCTCGCCGCAGGCGATCGAGGCGATGGGTAACAAGGCCGGTGCCAAGGAGATCATGAAAAAGGCCGGCGTCCCCGTCGTGCCCGGCTATCAGGGCGCAGACCAGGGCGACGAGGTGATGCTCGTGGAGGCCAAGAAGATCGGCTTCCCCGTGATGATCAAGGCGGTCGCCGGCGGCGGCGGGCGCGGGATGCGGCTCGTGGCGGATGCCAATTCGTTCCCCGACGCACTGCGGAGCGCGCGGTCCGAGGCGAAGGCGGCGTTTGGCGATCCGACGGTGATCCTCGAACGCGCCATCCAGAATCCCCGTCACATCGAAATTCAGGTGTTCGGCGACAGCCATGGCAATGCCATCCATCTTGGCGAGCGCGACTGCTCAGTGCAGCGGCGGCACCAGAAGCTGATCGAGGAGGCACCGTCGCCCGCAGTGACGCCGGAACTGCGCGGAAAGATGGGCGAGGTCGCGGTCGCCGCGGTGAAGGCGCTGCGCTACGAGGGCGCCGGCACGCTGGAGTTTCTGCTCGACGCGAGCGGCGAATTCTATTTCATGGAAATGAATACGCGCCTCCAGGTCGAGCATCCCGTGACCGAGGCGATCACCGGGCTCGATCTCGTCGAATTGCAGCTGCGCGTCGCGCGCGGCGAGCCGTTGTCGGTCAAGCAGCAAGACATTCACTTCACAGGCCACGCCATCGAGGTGCGGCTGTGCTCCGAGGATGCCGCGCATGATTTCATGCCGCAGTCCGGGCGCATGGCGCGCTGGCAGGTGCCTGACGGCATTCGCGTCGAGCACGCGCTGCAATCAGGCTCCGAGATTCCGCCGTTCTACGATTCCATGATCGCCAAGGTCATCGGCCATGGCGCGACACGCGAGGAGGCGAGGGCGCGCCTGATCGTCGGCCTGGAGCAGCTCACCGCTTTCGGCGTCACCACCAATCAGGTCTTCCTGATGGCATGCCTGCGTCATTCCGGCTTCGCCAAAGGCGAGGCGACCACGGCGTTCATTGGCGCGCACCGCGACGAGTTGCTGGCGCCGCGCGCGGACGCCGCATTCGATATCGCTTTGGCCGGCCTGCTGCTCTACGTCACGAACCCGCAGGCACCGGCGTGGCGCCGCGGACGGAGCCTCGCGGCAACGTTCCCGCTACCGGCGAAGATCGAGATCGCAGGCCATGGGTATGAGCTCGAACTCTGGCGCGAACGCGATGGCAGCTACATTGTTGGCAGCGACGGCCGGCAGGACAAGTTCGAGATCGACCAGCTCGATTTCGACGTGATCCGCTTCCGCCATGACGGCGTGACGGACAGCGCGAAATTCCTGCGCGACGGCGACCGGCTGTACGTCCAGCGCCGCGGGATCCCGGTCGCTGCCGCCGATTTCACGCTCGCCGCGCCAAAGGCGGCCGCAAGCAACGGCGGCGACGGCAAGGTCCGTGCCGCCATGAACGGCCGCGTCGTTGCCGTCCTGGTCAAGCCGGGCGACCGCGTCACCGCCGGTCAGCCGGTGCTGACGTTGGAAGCGATGAAGATGGAGCACGTCCACAAGGCCGGCATCGATGGCGTCGTCGCCGCGATCGACGTCGCCGAGGGCGAGCAGGTGACGACGGGGAAGATTGTCGCCGAGATCGGGGCTGGATAGAGCGGCAAGTGTAGCTATCGTAGGGTGGGCAAAGGCGCGCAGCGCCGTGCCCACCATCGTGCGGCGATTGCGATTGAATGGTGGGCACGCTTCGCTTTGCCCACCCTACGGCATCGCATTTGGTCGCCCCGTCCCTTCGTTGAGCAAGCACGCCACCCGGTGCCCGTCACCGGCATCCACCAACACCGGCCGCTCCATCCTGCATCGCTCCATCGCAAACCGGCAGCGGGTGTGAAACGCGCATCCCGGCGGCGGATTGACCGGGCTTGGCACGTCGCCGTCGACCAGCGGCACGAGCTTTTTGGCGAGGGGGTTGGCGACCGGCACCGAGGCGAGCAGGGCCTGTGTGTAGGGATGCCGCGGATTGCGGAACAGCTCGTCTTTGTCTGCAATCTCGACGATGCGACCGAGATACATCACGGCGACGCGGTGGCTGATATGGGCGACCACGGCGAGGTCGTGCGCGATGAAAAGATAGGAGAAACCGTGCTGCCGTTGCAGATCGATCAGGAGGTTGATCACCTGCGCCTGGATCGAGACGTCGAGCGCGGAGACCGGCTCGTCGCAGACGATCAGGCGAGGCCCGAGCGCCAGCGCGCGGGCGATGCAGATGCGCTGGCGCTGGCCGCCGGAGAATTGGTGCGGAAAATTGCGCATCTGGTCGGGCCGCAAGCCGACCTGCTCGAACAGCTTTGCGGTACGCGCCTCCAGTGCCTTGCCGGTCGCAAGGCCATGCACAGCCAATGGCTCGCCGACGATGTCGCCTGCGGTCATGCGCGGGTTGAGCGAGGCGAACGGATCCTGGAATACGATCTGCATCGAACGGCGGTGCGGCCGCAGCGCGGACTTGGAGAGATGGGTGATGTCTTCGCCCTCGAGCCGGATCTGGCCTGAGGTCGGCTCCACTAGCCGCAGCACGCTGCGAGCCACCGTCGATTTGCCGCAGCCGGATTCGCCGACGAGGCCCAGCGTCTCGCCGACCCCAACCGAGAACGAGACGCCGTCGACCGCATGCACCGTGCCGATTTGCCGACGCAACACGCCGGCGCGCACCGGATAGTGCTTCTTGAGATCGGTGACTTCGAGCAGTGCCTCGGTCATGCCACCTCCGCAATCTCGGCCGCGCGCCAGCAGGCGGCGAGATGGCCGCCGCCCCAATCGATGAGCGGCGGATATTCGGCCTCGCAGCGCTTGATCGCGAGCTTGCAGCGCGGCGCGAAGGCGCAACCCTTTGGCAGCCGCACCAGCGACGGGACCGTGCCGGGAATTTCGTTCAGCCGCGCCGGCGCGACGACGCCCGGCGCCGGCACCGTCGGGATCGACGCCATCAATCCGCGCGTGTAGGGATGTTTCGGCGCGGCGAACAGTGCCTCGACGCTCGCTTCCTCGACCTTCCGTCCCGCATACATCACGATGACGCGCTGCGCGGTCTGCGCGACGACACCGAGATCATGGGTGATCAGCACGAGGCCGGTGCCGAGTTCTTTCTGAAGGTCCAGGATCAGCGCCAGGATCTGCGCCTGGATGGTGACGTCGAGTGCGGTCGTCGGCTCGTCCGCGATCAGCAGTGCCGGCCGGCAGGCCAGCGCCATCGCGATCATCGCGCGCTGGCGCATGCCGCCGGAGAGCTGGTGCGGATATTCGCGCGCGCGCCGCGCCGGCTCGGGGATGCGCACCAGGCGCAGCATCTCGACTGCGACATCCTGAGCCTCTCGCTTCGACATCTTCCGGTGCAGCCGCACGGCCTCGACGATCTGGTCGCCGATTCGCATCACCGGATTGAGCGAGGTCATCGGCTCCTGGAAGATCATCGAGATGCGGTTGCCTCTGACGGCGCGCATCTCCGTTTCGTCCAGCGCCAGAAGATCAGTGCCTTCAAGCATGACGGAGCCGCCGACAATGCGGCCGGGCGGATCCGGCACCAGCCGCATCAGCGATAGTGCAGTGACGCTCTTGCCACAGCCGGATTCCCCGACGATCGCCAGGGTTTCGCCGCGCATCACCGTGAAGGAGACATCGTCAACGGCCTGGAAGAGACCGGAGTTGGTGAAGAACACCGTCTTCAGGTTCTTCACCTCGAGCACGAGATCGGATTTATCAGCCATCAGCCGCGCTGCCGGGGATCGAGGATGTCGCGCAAGGCGTCGCCGAACAGATTGGCGCCGAACACCGCGAGACTGATGGCGATGCCCGGGAAGATCACCAGCCAGGGCGCCGTGCGGACATATTCGGCGGCCGATTCAGAGAGCATGCGGCCCCAGGACGGGTACGGCTCGGGAATGCCGAGGCCGAGGAAGGAGAGGGAGGCTTCGGTGAGGATGGTCGAGCCGAGCTGGGCGGTCGCAAGCACGATCAGCGGCGCCAGCGTGTTCGGCAGCACGTGGCGGAGCGCAATGCGTACCTCGCTCATGCCGATCGACTTGGCGGCCTCGATGAATGGCAGCTCGCGCAGCGCCAGCGTGTTGGCGCGGATGACGCGCGAGACGGTCGGGATCAGCGGAATGGCGATCGCAATGATGACGTTCGGCAAGGATGGCCCAAGCGCTGCGGTCATGATCAGGGCGAGCACCAGAAGCGGCAGCGCCTGGAGAACGTCGGACACACGCTGGAATACGAGATCGACCCAGCCGGAGAGATAGCCGGAGGTCAATCCGACGATCACTCCGATGCTGCCGCCGAGCGCCGTCGAGCCGATGCCGACGGCGAGCGAGATCCGCGCGCCATGAATGATGCGGCTGAAGACATCGCGGCCGAATGCGTCCGTGCCCATCCAGTGGGCCGGGCTTGGACGCGCCAATGCCCTGGCGGCGTCGATCGTCAGCGGATCGTAACGCGCGATGAAGTCGGCGAATATCGCGGTGAACACGAACAGGGTCATGATGACGAGCCCGGCTGCACCCAGCACATGCCGCTGCGCCAAAAACAGCACGCGGCGCCAGCCGACGGTCGCGTGCGCCCCGGCGCGCCTCAGTTCAACGTCATAGTCGATCGCAGCCAACAATCTCTCCTAATCCGTGTACCGGATACGCGGGTCGAACACGGCGTAGAGCATGTCGACGATGAAATTCGCGCTCACCACGACGATGGCAATCAGCATCACCAGGTTCTGCACGATCGGATAATCGCGCCAGCGTATAGCCTCGACCAGGAAGCGGGCGACGCCGGGGATGTTAAACACGGTCTCCGTCACGATAAGGCCACCGATCAGGAACGCTGCCTCGATGCCGATCACGGTGATGACGGGCAAAATCGCGTTCTTGAGCGCATGCTGATAGTTCACGGCGGCGTCCGATGCGCCCTTGGCACGCGCGGTGCGGATATAGTCCTGCCGCAACACCTCCAGCATCGAGGATCGCGTGATCCGCATGGTCAGTGCCGCGCTGCGGAAGCCGACGGCGGCGGCGGGTACGGCGTAGGTCGCGAAGGCTTCCAGCCAGGTCTGCGGATTGGGATTGAAGATTGGCATCTGGTTGAACATCGCCACCGAGGCGGTGAGGATGAGCAGGCCGAGCCAGAACGAAGGCAGCGACAATCCGCTCAGGCTCACCACACGCAACGCGTAATCGAGCCTCGTTCCCTGTTTCACCGCGCTGATCACGCCCAGGGGAATGCCGATCGACGCCGAGAACAACAGCGCCAGGCCGGCGAGCCGTGCGGTGATCGGAATCCGTGGCAGGATTTCCTGAAGCGCCGGCTTCTCCGAGACATAGGAGTAGCCGAAATCGCCGCGCAGAAAACCGCTGATCCAGTGCCAATATTGCACCACCAGTGGCTGGTCGATGCCGAGCTCTTTCTCCAGATTGGCTTTGTCGGCGGGATCGACATAGCCGGCCGCGGCAAACAGGATGTCGACGATATTCCCGGGAACGATACGCAGCAGGAAGAAGATGACGACCGAGATCCCGAACAGGGTCACGAGCATCAGAAACAGGCGCCGCACCAGATAGGCAAACATCCCGCGCCCTCCTGTCGAGCCGCTAGTCGTCAGTCTTGCGCGCTACTTGTCGAGCCAGACGTCCTCGTAGCGAAAGCCGTTATAGGAGCTGTTCGACATGATCGTCACGCCCTGGACATAAGGCTGCCAGCAGGTGCCGGCCCGCGCATGGAAGATGATCGGGCGGGCGACATCCTCCTGCAGCTTCTTGTCGATGTCCCAGACCAGTTGCTTGCGCTTGCCGACGTCGATCTCCTGCGATTGCAGGTCGAACAGCATCTCGATCTCCTTGTTGCAATAATTGGTGTAGTTCCGCTCCGAGCCGCAGGAATAGTTTTCGTAGAAAGACTGGTCGGGATCGTCGACGGAATTGCCGGTCAAGTTGAGGCCGAGCATGTAATCCTTGCGTGCAACCTTCGGGAACCAGTTCGCGGTTTCCACGACGTCGAGCTCGCCGTCGATATAGATGCTCTTGAGCTGGTCGATCAGGATCACCGCGGGATCGCGATATTCCGAGAGATTGCGCGTCGAGACCTTCACCGCCAAGTGCTTGTCGGGACCGTAGCCCGCCTTCTGCATCAGCTTCCTGGCCTCATCCCGGCTCGCATTCACGTTCGGGCCATAGCCTGGAATGGTCTCCAGCTTGTCCTTGGGCATGCCCCAGATGCCCTGCGGCGGCGGCAGCATAGTGCCACCGATATCGGCCTGGCCTTCGAACAGGATGTCGACGAAGGCCTTGCGGTCGAGCGCCATCGCCATGGCCCGGCGGATCTCGATGTTGTCGAACGGCGGGGACGCCGAATTGACGATGATGTTGGTCGAAACGTTGGTCGGCTCGACGACGCAGAGGGCGTTCGGCGCCTGCGACTTGATGTCCTTGAGGAGCGGGATCGTGATGTGCGTCGGGAAGGTCATGTCGAACTTGCCGGCGACGAAGGCGAGGATCGCGGTGGAGCGGTTCGTGATGATCGTGTACTCGATGCCGTCGAGATAGGGCAGGCCCTTCTTCCAATAGTCCGGGTTTCGCGTCAGCTTGATCGATTCATTGGCCTTGAACTCGACGAATCTGAACGGGCCGGTTCCCACCGGATGGGTGCGCATCTCCGCCGGCGAGACGTGACAGGGATAGATCGGCGTATAGCCGGATGCGAGCATCGCCAGCAGCGAAGGCTGCGGCCGCTTCAGATCGAAGGAGACCTCGAAATCACCGTTCGGCGTGACATCGTTAACCTCGCTGTACCAGGCTTTGCGCGGATTCTGCCGCAGCTTTTGTTGCGATTTGCCCATCAGGAGATCGAAGGTGCATTTGACGTCGGCCGACGTGAACGGCTTGCCGTCATGCCACTTGACGCCCTGGCGCAGTTTGAAGGTCAGCTTCTTGTTGTCGCCGCTCCAGGACCAGCTCTCGGCCAGCTCTGGCCTCAGGGTATCAGGGCTATTCTGCGCAATGTGCTGGTCGTAGATGACGAGATTGTTGAACACTCCCATGAAGGGCACGTTGATCGAATATGTCGCGCCCTCCAGGATGGACGCATTGGCCGGGCTGTCGCGGTGATACATCCGCAGGATCCCGCCCTGCTTTGGTTCGCCGGCCGATGCGATCGTCGAAAACGCCAGCAAAGACAGCGCCGCCGTCGCGGCGAGCGCCCGTACGCTCCGCATCCTCGTCCTCCCTGGACTTAGTCTTTTCGGCCTTTTGGCCTGTTTGTCAGGACGATAGCGACGCAGGCGCGGTGAGGCAACCGGCAAGGACGGAGGGCCTCTCGGCAATTCGGATGACGGCGGGCGCACGAGCGGTTCTCTCACAAATTGTGAGAAGTGCCTCCGGCGTCGTCCTGGCGAACGCCAGGACCCATTACCCCAGGGAGGTGTTTGGCGAAGATTGGTCGCTCCGGATTGCTACCTTCTTCAGTTGTGAGATCACGCGGTATGGGTCCTGGCTTTCGCCAGGACGACAGCTGCGACTTCACACAATCCGCGACGCCTTGTTCCCCCAATACCGGTCCCGCAGCAGCCGCTTGTACAGCTTCCCCGTCGGCAGCCGCGGCAACTCCTTCTCGAAATCGACCGTGCGCGGCACCTTCTGCCGTGACAGCGAGGCCCCGCAGAATGCGATCAGCTCTTCCGCGAGCGCCTCGCCCGGCACGACGCCGGGCATCGGCTGCACCACGGCCTTCACCTCTTCGCCGAGATCGGGATTGGGCACGCCGAACACGGCGGCGTCCGCGACCTTCGGATGGGTGATCAGCAGATTTTCGCATTCCTGCGGATAGATGTTCACGCCGCCGGAGATGATCATGAAAGTCGCGCGGTCGGTGAGGTACAGGAACCGATCGGCATCGACATAGCCGACGTCGCCAACCGTGCTCATGCTGCCGTCGGCCGAGCGCGCTTCCTTGGTCTTCTCCGGGTCGTTGAAATATTCGAACGGTGAGGCCGTCTTGAACCAGACCTGACCCGGCGTGCCTGTCGGGCATGGCTTCATGTTTTCGTCGAGAATATGGAGGTCGCCGAGCAGCACCTTGCCGACGGTGCCGCGATGGGCCAGCCATTCCGCGCTGTCGCAGGCGGTGAAGCCAAGGCCTTCGGTCGCACCGTAATATTCGTGGATGATCGGTCCCCACCATTTGATCATGTCGTCCTTCACCAGCGCCGGGCAGGGCGCGGCGGCATGGATCGCGATCTCGAGCGAGGAGAGGTCGTAGCGCGTGCGCACCTCCTCCGGCAGCTTCAGCATGCGCGAGAACATCGTCGGCACCAGCTGCGTGTGAGTGATACCCCATTGCTCGACGAGCTGGAGGTAACGCTCGGGATCGTAATTCTCCATGATGATCGCGGTGCCGCCCATCCGGATTGTCAGGTTGACCGCGGCCTGCGGCGCGGAGTGATAGAGCGGCGCCGGCGACAGATAGACCATGCCCTCGCGATAGTGCCAAAGCTTGGTCAGGAAATCGAACAGCGGCAGATTGTGCTTCGGTGGCTCCTCCGGCAGCGGCCGCAAAATGCCTTTCGGCCGTCCCGTTGTGCCCGATGAATAGAGCATCGCGGTACCCAGACATTCATCTGCAATCGGCGTCGTCGGCAGATCGGCCGTGACCTCGGCGAGGCCGACGATACGGTCACTCTCGCCGGGGCCGTCGGCGACGACGCAGAGCTTGATATCGGGGCAGGCCTTGATCGCCTCCCGTGCGATGTCGAGCTTCGCCATCGACGTGATCAGGATCTTCGACTGGCTGTTGACGAGGAGATAGGCGAGCTCGCCCGGCGTCAGGAAGGAGTTGATGCAGGTGTAGTACAGCCCGGAGCGCTCGCCGGCGCCGCAGGCTTCGAGATAGCGCGAATTGTTCTCCATGAAGATCGAGTAGTGGTCGAGCCGCTTCAAGCCGTGCCTGCGGAACAGATGCGCCAGACGATTGCTGCGCGCCTCCAACTCGCGATAGGTGACGGCCTCGCCGCTCGCCGCCATGATGAAGGCGGGCTGGAGCGGACGCAGGCGGGCATGCTGACCTGGATACATCGGTCCTCCGGCTTTAGATCATGCGGCAAGAAGCAGGATTTCGCGCACCTGCGCGGGACCGTCGATCTTGCGCGGGTTGCGCGGCACCCAGGGTGTGCGCATCGCCTGTTCGGCGATGGCGTCGAAATGCTCCGGCGTGACGCGTACATCGGCGAGGCTGCGCGGCATGCCGAGCGAGCGGATGAAGGCATCGAGCACGTCGGCCGCCTTGTGACCCGGAAAGCCCATTGCGGCCGCGACGATCATCTGGCGCTCGGCATTGTCGGGCGCATTCCAGCGCATCACGGCCGGCAGCATGATGCAGGAGGTGTAGCCATGCGGCACGTCGAAGGCCGCGCCCAGCACGTAGCCGATGCCGTGGCTTGCGCCCATCGGCACGCCGGCGGCGAGGGCGCCCATCGACAGCCAGGTGCCGATCTGCGCATCCATGCGCGCATCGAGGTCAGCAGGGTCAGCCTTCACCCGTGGCAGCGCGTCGGCGAGCATCGCGAGGCCCTTGACCGACTGCGCGTCGGCATAGGGATGCGTCTCCGGCGAGCAGATCGCCTCGACGCAATGATCGATGGCGCGGATGCCGGTCGAGAGGAACAGCCATTCCGGCGTGTGCACGGTGATGGCGGGGTCGAGAATGGTCGCGCGCGGCACCGTCAGCGGATGGCGCAGCATCTGCTTCACGTGCGTGCTGCGGTCGGTGACGCCAGCGATCGCGCTGAACTCGCCGCCGGCGATCGTGGTCGGCACGCTGATCTGGCGCACGACAGGCGCCGTCATTTCCGGCGCGACGCCCTTGTGCACGCGGATGCGCTCGATGCCGTCGACATCGTCGATGCCGTTGGCGAGGCAGAGCTGCACCGCCTTGGCGCCGTCGGTGATCGAGCCGCCGCCCACGGTGACGATCAGGTCGGCGCCGGCCTCGCGCGCCGCATTGGTGGCGGCGATCACCGCCTCCCGCGGGGTGTGCGCCGGCATGGCATCGAAGACGCCCGCGCAACGTGCGCCCAGGGCTTGTGTGATCTTCGCGATTTCGTCGGTCTGCCGGTTCAGCGTGCCCGACACCATCAGGAAGGCACGGCGCGTCCCCAGCCGGTCCATCTGGGCGACCACGGCCTCGGCCGCGGGGTGGCCGAACACGACTTCCTCGATCGCGCCGTAAACGACACGTCCCTGATGCACGTCTGTCCTCCCCGGACAATTCGTCTTGTTTTTGTGGGGGTAGTCTAACCGCGCTGGCGGCATTCGTCATGCGCGAAGACGCTGTCGCTCTCTCCTCTCCCTCTCCCGCTTGCGGGGGAGGGCTGGGGTGGGGGTGTCTCCGCGTCGGGATTGTCGAGAATTGCGGAGGATGTCCCTGCGTGGTGAGAGCCCTCACCCGCCGCGCGCGGGACGATGCTGCGCATCGCCCGGGGCGCGTCGGCCCCTCCCGCAAGCGGGAGAGGGGAGCAAGCCCGCGCTCCTCGTGAAATCCATATGCGATTGCCTTGCGGTTTACCGGGAGAGGCAAACAAGCCCTGTCAACCCGTCATCCGGCCAGGGCATTCCTCCGAGCATTGCCCGCGCTTTGGTCTTGAAGAGTTCATGATTGAAACCCATCTTGTGGCGCCCGCGGGTACAAGCGTACCCTGCTTTTTCCGCGGCTTTGATGCGAGGACCTGGGATGACTGGACCGGACGGAAGCGAGCAATTTGTCAAAACGCACGATTTCGTTTCGCCTCGGCCTTACGCCATCGTCGGCCTTCTCGCCGCGGCCTTTGCGCTCACCGGTTGCGGCCAGCCGGCCTCGCAAGCGAGTGCTCCCCCGCCGGCGCCGGTGACCGTCGCCCAGCCGGTCAAGCGCACCGTCACCGATTGGGACGAGTTCACCGGCCGCTTCGAGGCGGTCGAGGAGGTGCAGGTCCGCCCGCGCGTCGGCGGCTTCGTCAACTCCGTCGAATTCCAGGACGGCGCCATCGTCCATCAGGGCGATCTGCTCTACGTCATCGACCCGCGTCCATTCGAGGCGGTGGCCGAGCAGGCAGACGGCCAGCTCTCCGATGCGCGCGCCAAGGTGGAGCTTGCCAAGCGCGAGCTCGACCGCGGCCTCAATTTGGTGCAGACCAGCGCGGTCTCCGAGCAGGCCGTCGACCAGCGACGCCAGGCCTTACAGGCCGCGCACGCCGCGGAGACGCAGGCCGCTGGCGCGCTGAAGGCCGCGCGGCTCAACATCGAATTCACCCATGTGACCGCGCCGCTCACCGGCCGCGTCAGCCGCCATCTCGTCAGCCCCGGCAATCTGGTGCAAGGCAGCGATACCGGCTCCTCGACGCTGCTCACCTCGATCGTCGCGCTCGATCCGATCTACGTCTATTTCGACATGGATGAGGCGACCTTCATCAAATACAGCAAGCTGTGGTTCGAAGGTAAGCGCCCGAGCTCGCGCGACACGGCGAACCCGGTGCAGGTGACGCTGGCCGGCGAGAGCAAGCCGTCGCATGAGGGTACCATCAACTTCCTCGACAACCGCCTCGACGTTTCCACCGGCACGCTACGCAGCCGCGCCGTGGTCAAGAACACCGATCTTTCGATCCTGCCCGGTCAGTTCGGGCGCATCAGACTGATCGGCAGCGCGCCCTATGAGGCGCTGCTGATCCCCGACGTCGCGGTCGCAACCGACCAGTCCCGCAAGATCGTGTTCGTGGTCAAGCCGGACGACACCGTCGAGGCGCGTCCCGTGACGCTCGGGCCGCTCGACGAGGGCCTGCGCGTGATCCGCGAGGGATTGAAGGCGGACGACCGCGTCATCGTCAACGGCATCCAGCGCGCCCGCGTCGGTGCCAAGGTCGCTCCGCAGACGGCACCAGCGCCCGCCGGTGGCAAATCATGAATCTTGGCCGTCTCTCCATCAACCAGCCCATCCTGGCCATGGTGCTGTCGATCGTGCTGCTGATCGTCGGCGCGCTCGCCTACACCACGCTGCCGGTCTCCGAATATCCGCAAGTGGTGCCGCCGACCGTCGTGGTCACTACGCAATATCCCGGCGCCTCCGCGCAGACCGTGTCCGACACCGTTGCCGCTCCGATCGAGCAGCAGATCAACGGCGTCGAGGACATGCTGTATCTCTACAGCCAGGCGACCTCGAACGGCCAGCTCACCATCACCGTCACTTTCAAGCTCGGCACCGACCTCGACAAGGCCCAGGTGCTGGTGCAGAACCGCGTCGCGATCGCGCAGCCGCAACTTCCGGACGAAGTGCAGCGCAACGGCGTCGTCACCCGCAAGAACTCGCCCGACATCCTGATGGTCGTGTTCATGCTGTCGCCCGACGACACGTTCGACCAGCTCTACATTTCCAACTATGCGCTGCTCCAGGTTCGCGACCAGCTGCTGCGGATCGACGGTGTCGGCGACATCCAGATTTTCGGCGCGCGCGATTATTCGATGCGGCTTTGGCTCGACCCTGACCGGATCGCCAATCTCGGCCTGACTTCGGCCGAAGTGCTCGCCGCGATCCGCGCGCAGAACGTGCAGATCGCGGGCGGCCAGATCGCCGAACCGCCGATCGCCGACCGCGCCTTCCAGCCGAACCTCACCTTCACAGGGCGTTTGAAAGACCAGAAGCAGTTCGAGGACATCCTGATCAAGGCCGGCTCCGACGGCCGCACGGTACGCCTGCGCGACGTCGCCCGTATCGAGCTCGGTGCTCTCGCGTACTCCACCAACAGCTTCCTGCTGCGCAAATCGGCGGTCGCGATGCTGGTGACGCAGCGGCCGGGATCGAATGCGCTCGCGACCGCGAAGAACATTTCGGACACGATGGCGAAGCTGAAGGAGACCTTCCCGAAAGGCCTCGACTTCAATATCGGCTACAACCCGACCGAGTTCATCGCGCAGTCCGTCCATGAGCTGATCAAGACCATCTACGAGGCCATGTTGCTCGTGGTCATCGTGGTTCTGGTGTTCCTGCAAGGATGGCGGCCCGCGATCATCCCGATCATCGCGATCCCGGTGTCGCTGGTCGGCACCTTCGCGGTGATGGCGGCGCTCGGCTTCTCCATCAACAATCTCACGCTGTTCGGTCTCGTTCTCGCCGTCGGTATCGTGGTCGACGACGCCATCGTGGTGGTCGAGAATGTGGAGCGGCATCTCGAGCACGGCATGAGCCGGCGCGACGCCGCGCTGAAGACCATGGAGGAGGTCGGCGGCGCATTGGTGTCGATCGCGCTGGTGCTCTGCGCGGTATTCGTCCCGACGGCGTTTCTGGGCGGAATTTCCGGTCAGTTCTTCCAGCAATTCGCCGTCACCATTGCGGTCGCAACCGCAATCTCCTGCTTCTGCTCATTGACGCTGTCGCCGGCGCTGGCCTCGCTTCTTCTCGTTCCGCACGAGGAGAAGCGGCCGCCGGCGCGCTGGAATTTTCTCGCACGCGGCTGGAACGCTTTCACGGGCGTGTTTAACCGCGTGTTCGACCGTCTCGCGCATGGCTACGCCGGCCTCGCCAATTTCGTGATCCGGCATTCGGCGGTGATGATCCTGATCTACGTCGTGCTGATCGGCAGCGCCGGCTGGCTGATCGGGACCACGTCGCAAGGCTTTATTCCGGCACAGGACCGCGGCTACGTCATCATCTCCGTGCAATTGCCGGGCGCGGCGTCGCTGGCACGCACCACCGAGGTCGTGCGCGAGATCGAGCGGATCTCGCTGGATACGCCGGGTATCATCCGCGTTGCCGCTTTCGCCGGCTTCTCCGGCGCGACGCGCACGCAGGCAGGCAATGCAGCGGCGCTGTTCCCTGTTTTCGACGAGCCAGAGGCGCGGATCAAGAAGGGGCTGACTGCGAACGCCATCACGGCCGAGTTGCGCAAGCGGCTCGCTGCAATCCAGGGCGCGTTCATCATTGTCATTCCGCCGCCGGCCGTGCCCGGCATCGGCACCGGCGGCGGCTTCACCATCCGCATCCAGGACCGCCAGGGACGCGGGCCGGAGCTGCTCGCCGCGGCCACCGACGAGCTGGTCGCCGCGGCGCGCAAATCGCCGTC
Source organism: Bradyrhizobium sp. MI1.10 (assembly GCF_055811035.1). Classification (NCBI taxonomy): domain Bacteria; kingdom Pseudomonadati; phylum Pseudomonadota; class Alphaproteobacteria; order Hyphomicrobiales; family Nitrobacteraceae; genus Bradyrhizobium; species Bradyrhizobium sp. MI1.10. The sequence goes on along the minus strand of NZ_JBVVPN010000041.1, from coordinate 26,563 downwards.
GCTGCTCGCTCCCACGGTGTTCTCGCCGTTCTCGGCCAACACGCCGCAGCTCTTCGTCGACATCGACCGCACCAAAGCGCAGAAGCTCGGCGTTCCCATCGCCAACATCAACGACACGATCCAGACCTATTTCGGATCGACCTATGTCAACGACTTCAACCTGTTCGGCCGCACCTACCACGTCACCGCACAGGCCGACTTCCCGTTCCGGAAAGAGCCGAGCGATCTTGCGCGGCTGCGGACGCGCAACGCCTCCGGGGACATGGTCATGCTCGGCAGCGTGGTCGACTTCAAGGATGTTTCCGGCCCTGACCGCGTCGCGCGCTACAATCTCTATGCAGCATCCGAGCTCCAGGGCGAGCCAGCCCCGGGTACCAGCTCGACCACTGCGCTCAACGCGATAAAGAAGCTCGCCGACGACACCTTGCCGAGCGGCTTTACCTTCGAATGGACCGATCTGTCCTATCAGCAGATCACCGGCGGCAATGCGGGACTGCTGGTGTTCCCGATCTGCGTGCTGTTCGTCTATCTCGTGCTCGCCGCGCAATATGGCAGCTGGACCTTGCCGTTCGCGGTGATCCTGATCGTGCCGATGTGCCTGCTGGCCGCCACCATCGGCGTGCGCATCATGGGGCAGGACGTCAACATCCTCACCCAGATCGGCTTTGTCGTGCTGGTGGGCTTGGCGGCGAAGAACGCGATCCTGATCGTGGAGTTCGCCCGCGACATCGAGAATGAAGGCAAGCCGCGGCTGGAGGCCGTGATCGACGCCTGCCGCCTGCGCTTGCGGCCGATCCTGATGACGTCCTTCGCTTTCATCCTCGGCGTGCTGCCGCTGGTGATCTCGTCCGGCTCCGGCTCGGAGATGCGGCAGGCCGTCGGCGTCGCCGTGTTCTTCGGCATGATCGGCGTCACCTTGTTCGGGCTGTTGTTCACGCCGATCTTCTACGTCGTGGTGCGGAACCTGGCCGAGGGGAAGAACGAGGGCAAGCCGAAGGCGGTGGGCTGATTCCTCTCCATGTCGTCCTGGCGAAAGCCAGGACCCATTACCCCCAGGGAGTGGTTGCTGTGCGAGCTGCTCACTCCGAGACTTCGCCAAACTGCTCCCTGGGGTAATGGGTCCTGGATCAGCGCTCGCTCCGCTCGCTTGTCCAGGACGACGGCAATTCATCAAAAATGGCCGCGCCCATACTAACGGCCTAGGCCGAAATGGATGGGCAGGCGCGGGGTTCTTCACTAGTATCCGCGCGATTTCAAAACAGAAAACTGCTGGGAGCTAACACATGAAATCAGCCCTTTTGGCCGTTGTCGCAATTTCGGCTTTGCTGCTGGCCGCGCCGGCCTCCGCCCAAGGCGTCAAGATCGGCATCCTCAACGACCAGTCCGGCGTCTACGCCGATTACGGCGGCAAATGGTCGGTCGAAGCCGCCAGGATGGCGATCGAGGATTTCGGCGGCGAGGTGCTCGGCCAGAAGATCGAGCTCGTCACCGCCGACCATCAGAACAAGCCGGATCTCGCGACCTCGATCGCGCGGCGCTGGTACGACGTCGAGAACGTCGACATGATCACGGAGCTGACGACCTCATCGGTCGCGCTCGCGATCCACGAGCTCTCGAAGGAAAAGAAGAAGATCGACATCGTCGTCGGCGCTGCGACCTCGCGCCTCACCGGCGATGCCTGCCAGCCCTACGGTTTCCACTGGGCCTATGACACCCGCGCGCTCGGTGTCGGCACCGGCGGCTCGCTGACCAAGGCCGGCGGCGACACCTGGTTCTTCCTCACCGCGGACTACGCCTTCGGCTACGCACTGGAGAAGGACACCAGCGAGATCGTCGCCGCCAATGGCGGCAAGGTGCTCGGTTCGGTGCGCGTGCCGCTCAACTCCTCGGACTTCTCCTCCTTCCTGCTCCAGGCGCAGAGCTCGAAGGCGAAGATCGTCGGCCTTGCCAATGCCGGCCTCGACACCACCAACTCGATCAAGCAGGCGTCCGAGTTCGGCATCGTCTCCGGTGGCCAGAAGCTCGCGGGCCTCTTGATGACGCTCGCCGAAGTGAACGGCCTCGGCTTGCAGGCCGCGCAAGGCCTGGTGCTGACCGAGGGCTATTACTGGGACATCAACGACCGCACCCGCCATCTCGGCGAACGCTTTCTCAAGCGCACCGGCCGGATGCCGAACATGATCCAGGCCGGCACCTATTCGGCAACGCTGAGCTATCTCAAGGCGGTCAAGGCCGCCGGCAGCAAGGATCCGGATGCAGTCGCCAAGAAGCTGAAGGAGCTGCCGGTCGACGACGATTTCGCGCAAGGTGGCAAGGTGCTCGAGAACGGCCGCATGGTCCACGACATGTATCTGTTCGAGGTCAAGAAGCCCTCGGAATCGAAGAAGCCCTGGGACTATTACAAGCAGCTCGCGGTCGTTCCCGGCGAGAAGGCGTTCTTCACGGCCAAGGAGAGCGGCTGTCCGCTGACGAAATAGGATGACGGCGGCTTAAAAAGCGCGATGTCGTCCTGGCGAAAGCCAGGACCCATTACCCCGATAGCGACTTGTTGAAACAAGCTGTCGCCACCATCGTGCCCATAGCTGCGCCCTGCGGCTATGGGTCCTGACCTTCGCCAGGACGACGGCGGGGCAAGTGGACGCATGTCGGCTACCTCACACCAGCCGCAGCACCGCCGCTCCCAGCGCCCCGGCCCACAGCGCAATGGCCGCGATACCCTGAATAAAAAATCCCGGGCCGCGTTTTGCTGCGGCCTTCGAATAGCCGATGAAGTAGACGATGCGGCCGACGATCCAGAGCGCGCCGATCGCCGCCGCGCCGGAATCGCTGATATAGATAGCGAACAGCCAGAGCGACGGCAGGAAGATCGGCATCCATTCCAGCGTGTTCATCTGGATCCGGAACGCGCGCTCGAAATCCGGATGGCCCGCCATCGCCGGCGCCTTGACGCCGGTTTTGGTGCGCGAGCGCGACACGTTGATGGTGATGAAGAAGTAGAACAGGATCGTCAGCAGCGTGACGAGGGCAGTGAGGTGATACATAACGGATTCCTTGGAGGACGCTGCGCTTCAATACCCGGTCAGCTCGAGATAGCCAACGCCGTCATGCGTGCCGGTAAAGCTGATCGGCCCTTCCCAATAGGAAAAACCGGTCCCCATCCACGCCTTTGGATTGAGCGGCTTGCACTGGATCGAGAACGACCGCGAGGGGATCGCGATCTGCCACTCCACCGGCAGCTTGCGCCCGGCCACCTCAGCCGTCGCTTTCGGAATCATCCGGATATCGGCACCCACGATCATCTGCGTGTCGCCTGTGGCGCTGATCCAGTTGCCGAATGGATAGTCCATGCCGTCCTTCTGCCGCAGCCGGTATAGCATCAGCTTGTCGCCGGACGCGAGATGCAGCGACAGCCAGTCCCAGCCGGTCTGGTCGGTGTCGAGCGGCTGGCTGCTCCATTCGCGGTCCATCCAGGCCTGGCCGGAAACATCGACCGGCCTATCATCGATGGTGAGCGTGCCGCGGGCGCGATAGAACGGCTGGCTGTAATAGTAGGAGGCCTGTCCGCGCTCCGACTTGCGGCTGTAGCCGCGATCGCCCTGCAGCACCACGGGACGATCGGCCTCGAGCGTCAGCGCGTAACTGAAGTCGGCGCCCGAGGCCTTCAGCGTCAGCGGCGCCAAAGCGCGATCTTCGGTGCGCTCGGATCCGTTCATCGCCCAATCGTCGATCCAGGCTGAGAACGGTTTCGCCGTGACGCCGGCCTGTCCCACGCCGCCGCGTGAAAATAGCTCGTTGAAGCGGTGGGTGTCGGCCCGCGTCACCGCCGCATGCGCCATCCACACCTGCTGGTTGGCCCAGCCCTCGCCCTGCGGTCCCGGCTGCGTCGCCTGGCGAAACAGCGTCCATTGCAGGCCGCAAGCCGCGCCGCTGCTGTCGACGAGATTCGCCGTGAGATACCACCACTCGATGCGAAACTCTGGATGCGGGCCGTGATCGGCGGGGAAGGAGAACGTCTTTCCCGGCTCGACCTTCGCAAAGCCGTCGGCGGTTTCACCGAGGCCGGCATAGCCTTGCGCATGTGTCCGTCGCGCGAGAGCGAGGGCGGCAATGCCGCCGGCGAAGGTGCGCCGCGAGATCCTGTCAGCGTTCATTGGCAAACACCTTGACGAGGCTCGCCGGCTGCATCCGCGCCAGCCGTATCATTGGCAGCAGCGCGGCAAGCAACGAGGCGAACAGCGCGACCGCGACCAGCTCGACCAATTGCAACGGAAACACATGGAACGGCAGCCGCCAGCCGAACGCTTTTACATTGACGATCGCGATCAGGCACCACGCCACCAGCAGCCCGAGCGGCACGGCCAGGAGTGACGTGAACAGCGCGACCGACAGCGTCTTGGTCAGTTCGATCGCGGCAAGGCGGGGCCGCGTGATGCCGATTGCCCAGAGCGGCGCAAGCTGCGGCAGGCGCGAATTCGCCAGCGTGAGAAGGCTGGTCAGCAGCGCGATCCCGGCGACGCCGAGCGTGAACGCATTCAGCGCCGACGTCACCGCAAAGGTGCGGTTGAAAATGCGGATCGATTCCGCCTTCACCGTCGCCTGGTCGGCGACGCTGCGGTCGTCGAGCGCAAATTGCTTCTGCAGCGCCATGATCAGGCCGGGGATATTCTCCTTCGCGACAATCAGGCCGATGCGGGTCTGCGGCGTCTGCGGAAACTGCCGGATCAGCGCCGCGACATTCACCGCAAGCTGTCCCTTGGGGTTGCCGTAGTCGGCATAGATGCCGACGATGTCGAGCTCCCAGGTCCCGCCTGGCGCCGGGACGTCGATGACGTCGCCGACGCGGACGTTGAGTCGGCGGCTCAGCTGCTCGCTGATGAACGCGGCATTGCCGGGTATGAGTTGTGTCCAGGCACGGGGCGCGGCTTCGAGCAGCGGCCAGCGCTCGCGATAGAGTGCATGATCGGGCAGGCCGAGCAGTTCCACCGGCTGCCCCTGAACCTGCGCCTCGGCGCGTCCGCCCGACAGGATCGCCTGGACATCGCTGCGCTCCTTCAGCCAATTGCGGATCGCGACGCCTTTCGCATTGTCGGAGGCGCTGATGTAGACGTCGGCTGCGAGCCGCCCGTCGAGCCAGCCGACAAAAGTGCGGCTGAACGTTTCCACCATGGTGGATACCCCGACATTGACGGCGAGCGCGAGCAGCAGCGCCATCAGCGCCAGCGACAATCCCGAGAGCTGCTGCCGGCTATCCGCCCAGAACCACAGGGCGAGCGGCTGTCGCGCGAAACGCTGCCCGGTCCGCAGGATGATGTCGAGGAAGGCCGGCAGGATCAACGCGGCGCCCAGCATCAGCGCTGCCAGCACGCCAAAGCCCGCGATCAACGATTGCCCGTACTGGAGCAGCAACAGCGCGACCGCGAACACGGCGCAGGCAGCCCCGCTTTGCAGGATCAGCCAACGGCGCTGCCGCTGTTGCCAGGCGCGCGGCTGCGCGGTCGCCAGCACCGGCATCCTGACAGCCTTGATCAGGCTGGTCGCCGCGGCCGCCAGCGCGCCGGCAATGCTGATGCCGATCCCGGCGAGCCACCATTCGGGTCGCAAGCTGAGCTGCCCCGGGATTTGCGCGCCATAGAGTCCCCGCAGGGACGCCGCGACGTCGGGCAAGAGCGCAGCCGCAATGAAATAGCCGCAGGCAAGCCCGATCAGGCCTGCGACCAGCGACAACGCCACGAGTTCGACCACCAGCACGGTGTTGACCAGTCGCGCCGAGGCACCGCAGGCCCGCAGCGTGCGCAGCATCGGCAGCCGCTGCTCGAAGGCGAGACCGACGGCAGAATTGACGATGAAAAGACCGACGAAGAACGACAGCAGGCCAAACGCAGTGAGATTGAGGTGAAAGCTGTCGGTGAGGCGCTCCAGCTCGGTCTCCGCATTGGGCTCGACCCGCTGCAAGCGGTCGCCGACGACGCTCGCCAATGGCGCGGGCTTGCCCCTGGGCTTGCCGATCAGAAGTCGCGAGATTTGCTCCGGCTTGTTCAGCAGCCGCTGCGCCACGCCGATATCGACCACCAGCACGTCGGGCACAAGCTGCGGCAGCACGCGCAGTGGCGGCAGTTTTGCGCCGCTGCTGATCGCTGGTGCCGCGCCCTCCTGCTCCTGCAAATCGTTCAGCGTCTCCCGTGCCACCAGCGTCTGGCCCGGCGGCGCGATGAAGTTGCTCAGATCGGCGGCGCCTAGGCGCGGTGCATTGCCGACATCGACCGGCAGCGTCACCGGCTCGATGCCGAGCAGCCGGACCGAGCGCCCGTTGACCTGGATGCGTCCCTCCAGCATCGGTGAGACCGGCCAGCCGGCGCGGCGGAGCTTGACGAACAGCTCCTGCGGAAAAGTCGCGGCGTCAGGCGCGACCAGCATCGGCGTGCGCGCGCCGCCGAAGGTTGCCGCGGCGCGGTCATAGGCGTTGCGGGCCTGCTGGTTGATCGCCTGCACGCCGCTCCACAGCGCGGTCGCCGCGATCAGCCCGATCAGGAGCGTCGCGAACTGCATCTTGTGGCGCCGCCAATGGCTGAGCAGCACGGCGAGGACCCAGAGCGCGCGCCTCATGCGATCCGCCCGGCATGCAGATTGACGTGGCGATCGAGTGTCGCGGCCAGATGCAGGCTGTGCGTCACCATCAGAAAGCCGCAGCCGGTGCGCGTGACGAGGTCGCGCGTCAGGGCAAGCACGTCCTCGGCGGTGGCCTCGTCGAGATTGCCGGTCGGCTCGTCCGCCAGCAGCAACGACGGCTTTGTCGCCAGCGCCCGGCCGATCGCGACGCGTTGCTGCTGTCCGCCTGATAATTGTTCTGGATAACGCTTGAGCAGGCCGCCAAGCCCGAGACGCTCGATCAGCTCTTTATACCAAGCTGCATCGTACCGGCCGGCGATCCGCGCCTGAAACACCAGATTATCCCCGACCGACAGGCTCGGGATCAGATTGTACTGTTGAAACACCAGGCCGATCCGGTCGCGGCGCAGGCCCGCGCGTCCCGCATCGGACAATTTGGTGACCTCGGTGTCTTCCAGTTGGATCGTGCCGCCATCGGCGGCATCGAGCCCTGCGATCAGGTGCAGCAGCGTGCTCTTGCCGCTGCCGGATTCGCCGGTCAGTGCGACGCGTTCGCCGGCCTTGAGGTCGAGATCGACGCCGCGCAGGACATGGACCGGCTCACCGGCCGAAGAGAACGTCTTGGAGAGGTTTCGGATGCTCAGCACGATGAATGGCGCCGGACGGAATTAGCGGAATTGCTGCGTAGCACACTTGCTGCGGAAATGCCGGGTTGCGTTGGTATTGAAGCCGTTGTTAGCTCCTAAGAGGACTACATCAAAAAAGTGCCAAAAACGGACGACGGGGAGAATGATGAGCGCTCAGGGAACGCCCGAGGTGGCGGGCAAGACGACTGGAACGCCTAAGGGCGCCTGGACCGTTACATTTCTGCTGTTTCTTTTCATGCTGGTGAACTTCGCCGACAAGATCGTCGTCGGTCTCGCGGGCGTTCCGATCATGACTGAGCTGAAGCTCGAGCCCGAGCAGTTCGGTCTGCTCGGCTCGTCGTTCTTCTTCCTGTTCTCGATCTCTGCGATCGTGGTCGGCTTCATCGTCAACAAGGTGCCGACGCGCTGGGTGCTGCTCGCGCTCGCGGTGGTCTGGGCGCTCGCGCAGTTTCCGATGGTCGGCACCGTCTCCTTCACCACGCTCCTGATCTGCCGCATCGTGCTCGGCGCCGGCGAAGGCCCGGCCTTCTCGGTCGCTGCGCATGCGATCTACAAATGGTTTCCCGACGAGAAGCGGACGCTGCCGACCGCGATCCTGTCGCAGGGCTCGGCCTTCGGCGTCATCCTCGCTGTGCCGGCGCTGAACTGGATCATCGTCAATCATTCCTGGCACTATGCGTTCGGCGCGCTCGGCGTCGTCGGCCTGATCTGGGTTTGCGCCTGGCTCGCATTCGGCAAGGAAGGCCCGCTGGAGGACACACAGGCTCAGGCTGCGGCCGAGACGAAGATTCCCTACCTTCAGCTACTCACCTCGCGCACCTTCCTCGGCTGCGTCGCGGCGACCTTCGGTGCTTACTGGGCGCTGTCGCTCGGGCTGACCTGGTTCACGCCGTTCATCATCAAGGGCCTCGGCTTCTCGCAGAGCCAGGCCGGCTGGATCTCGACCCTGCCCTGGGTGTTCGGCGCCACCATTGTGATCCTGACCGGCTGGATCTCGCAACTGATGATGGCCCGCGGCTCGACCACCCGCGTCGCACGCGGCGTGCTCGGCTCCGTGCCGCTGGTCATCGGTGGCCTGATCCTGGCCGCGATGCCGCATGTTCAGGGCGCGGGCTTTCAGCTCACCTTGCTTGTGGTTGGAACGGGCTTGTGCGGAGCGATCTACGTGGTCTGCCCGCCGATGCTCGGCGAGTTCACGCCGACGTCGCAGCGCGGCGCGATCCTCGCGATCTACGGCGCGCTCTATACGCTCTCGGGCATCATCGCGCCCGCCGTGATGGGCACCGTGATCCAGCGCGCCGGCAGCATGCTGGACGGCTACATGACCGGCTTCACCATCAACGCCGCGATCATGGTCGGCTCCGGTGTGCTCGGGCTGCTCCTGCTCTGGCCGAACACGGAAAAGGCCAGGCTGACCGGCACCGCCGCGCCGCAGGCCAGCGCGCTGAAGGGCGCGGTATCGCCGACGTAAGGGGCCACTTCAGTCAACCCAATCACAACGTCATCCCCGCCCCTGTGCGCAATTGCGCGCAAGGCCGGGGCGACAATTGAGCTTGTTGCTCAAGCAGCGATTGGCCGCTTCCGCTCCGTGAACGGCGACAGCACCACGGTCGCGACCATGAAGATCACCGACGCCCCGAACACCCAATGCGGCGCGCTCTGGTCCATGATCCAGCCGAACAGCAGCGGGCTGACGATACCGCCCAGATTGAAGCCGGTGGAGACGATGCCGAAGGCGCGCCCCGCAGCACCGGGAGGGGCGGCATTGCGCACCAGCATGTCGCGCGAGGGCGCGATCACGCCGGAGAGGAAACCCGCTGCCGCCATCGTGGCGGTCAGCGCCCAGCCCGGCAGCGTGACCAGCGCGATCAGCAGCACGATCGCCGCGTTCGCGGCAAAGCAGGCGGCGGCGACATAGCCGTGGCGCTCGGTATGGTCGGCGAGAAAGCCGCCCGCGAGCACGCCGGCGGCGCTTGCACCGAGGAACGCGGTGAGCGCGACATTGGCCACGGAATAGGTCACGCCATAGCCACTCATCAGCGCCACCACGCCGAAATTGTTGATGCCGGCGACCGACAGGCTGAGCAGCATGAACAGCGCCGTCAGCGTGATCAGCGCCGGCGTGATCACGGCTTGTTTTGGTGCGTTCTCGGTGCCCGGCTTCGTCTTGTGCGCGCCGGCATCGGGAATGTTCATCGTCACCAGCAGCAGCGCGACCAGAACACCGATCGCCCCCGATGCGATCAGCGCGCCGGCACCGCCAGATACGGTGACCAGCGCGGCGACGATCGCCGGCGCCACCGCGCCGCCGAAATAGCCGGCAAAGGTATGGATCGAGAAAGCACGGCCCATCCGCGCTTCGTCCATGTGCTCGGCGAGAATGGCGTAATCGGCGGGATGGTAGACGCTGTTGGCGAGCCCGAGCAGCACGGCGCAGGCGATCAGCGAGGCATAGCTGAGGTGCAGGCCGAGCAGGATCAGCGCGAGGCCGCCAAGCGTGAGGCCGCCCAGCAGGATTCTTCGCGCACCAAAATGGTCGACGAGATAGCCGGTCGGCGCCTGCGTCAGCCCCGAGACCACGGCCGACACGGTCAGTGCAAAGCCGAGCTCGACATAGCCGACGCCGAGTTGATTCTTGAGGAACGGAAACAGCATCGGCAGGACCAGCAGATGGAAATGGCTGACCCAATGCGCGACCGAGATTCCCGTCAGCGTGCGTAGCGCGCTGTCCGCCTTGCCTTGTTGCGGTGCGGCGAGAACGTCGACCATTGCAGTTCCGTTTCACGTCCTTTGGAGACGCGCAAACTATCGGGCAGAGCGGTTATTTGTCCATGAACGCAGGCGCATGGCAGGTAGTGTGGGTGGGAGATTCCCCGCCGTCGTCCTGGCGAAAGCCAGGACCCATTACCCCAGGAAGCAGTTTGGCGAAAACTCGTGGTCCGGTACTGCGACCATCCACGATCGAGAGATCACGCGGTATGGGTCTTGGCTTTCGCCAGGACGACAGTTGAGAGCGAGGCAAGAGCCGAGCCCTCAAAACGGCTCGTCATCCGGCCCGTAGCGGTCTCGCTTTGGTGTCGCGATGTCGCCGTCTTCGTAATCATCGTCTTCGGTGTCGCGCGGAGGCGGAGGCTTCTTCGCCTTGTCTTTTGCTGGCGTGTCGTCCGCAATTTTGGGCGGCGCGCTCGGCTTGCCGATCTTGGCCATGGCTGGTCCCGGATGGTGATGCTGCGGCCGATCCTATCCGGAAGATATGTGCGGTTCCTGACTTATCTCAAGTCGTCAGTGCACCACCGGCCCGCCGGCCTTCTTCCAGGCGTCGATGCCGCCGGCGATGTGGGCGGTGTTGGTGAGCCCGGCCTCCTTGGCGGCGGCGACGGCCATCGCCGAGCGTTCGCCGAAGGCGCAGAAGAACACGACGCGGCGGCCGGTGGCGGCCGCGACCTCGCGCAGCATGCCGCCGGGCTTGAGGCTGTCCTCGACGGACGGATAGGGCGTATGCAACGCGCCTTCGAGCATGCCGTGCTTCATCCGCTCATTGGTCTCGCGCAAATCGACCAGCAGGATATCGGGACGGCCGAGGCTGCGGATCGCCTCGACGGCGCGGAGCGCGCGGCCCTCTTTCTCCAGCTCCTCCTGGTGCAGGCCGACATGCATGTTGGCGGGCACCGCAACGTCCATCATCTTCGGATTGGGCAGCTTCAGATTGGCCATCAGCTCGATATAGTCGTCGACCGAGCGAACCTGGAGCCGCGGATTGTAGCGCTTCTCCTCGCCGATGGTGGAGACGGTGTCGCCCTTGTAGTCATGCGCTGGGAACACCATGGTCTCGTCGGGCAGCTTCAGCAGCCGATTGAAAATAGACTCATACTGCGCGCGCGAAGAACCGTTCTGGAAATCGGTGCGGCCGGTGCCGCGGATCAGCAGCGTGTCGCCGGTGAAGACGCGGTCGCCCATCAAATAGGAATAGGAATCGTCGGTGTGGCCGGGCGTGTACATCACGTCGAGCGCCAGGCCCTCGATCGTCACCTTGTCGCCGTCGGCAACCCGCATCGCCACCACGTCGGCCTTGGTCTGGTCCCCCATCACGGTCATGCAATGGGTGCGGTCGCGCAGCTCGCCGAGGCCGGTGACGTGGTCGGCATGGAGATGGGTGTCCACGGCCTTGACCAGCTTGAGATCGAGCTCGCGCAGCAGCTGGCAGTAGCGGTCGACCTTCTCCAGGACGGGATCGAGGATCAGCGCCTCGCCGCCGGGGCGGCTCGCCAGGAGATAGCTGTAGGTACCCGAAACACTGTCGAAGAGCTGACGGAAGATCATGGCAAGACCCGGCGTGAATTACCCGGAGATTCTACTACATTTCGGGCTCACAAGAGAAGCAATTCACTACGCAAGCAAGAAAATTTGGAAGATTTTTATTCCTGTGACCGGCGAGTGGGCGTCACTTGGCCACCGCTGTCATTCCCCGCGAAGGCGGGGAATCCAGTACGCCGCGCCCTTTCCGTATCCCTCGCGGTCTCGGAGTACTGGATCGCCCGCCTTCGCGGGCGATGACACCGACTGTGCCGCGACGCTTTGCCCCGACAAAAGGCTCAGGGCCGCACCAATGTGTACCCGTTCTCGCTGAGAAACAGGATCTGCCCGACTCCGACCTGCACCGGCGTGGCGGCGGGGATGAAGTCCGGCCGCTTGCCCGTTTCTCGCTCGATCGTGTCGACGGTGTTGAGACAGATGTCGAAGCGTACGCCTTGCGCGATCAGGCTCTCGACCTGCTTGCGGCGCTCGCTGCCTGATAACAGGAGATCGATGCCGGGACCGAACGCCACCACCTCGATTGCGACCTTGTCGGGGTCGTAGGCCTTCAGCAAATTGTTGGCGACGCTGAGCACCAGAGCTTGCTTCCTGGCATCGCCATCGGAGAGCTGCAGCACGATCTTGTGCTCGGCGAACGGCTTGTCCTGGAGCGGCACCTGTTGCGCAAACGCCGGCGGCATCGCCGCCCAGGCGAACAGCGCCAGTAGCATCGCGGATAGGGCTTGCGACCGCATCATCCCTGTCCTGCAATGCCCGGATTACCCTCGACGCCCTTTAGCGTGACGCCGGAGCCGAGCCGCTCCTGAAACATCCGGCCGGACCGCAGATATTTCGCCACCACATCCCACACCGGCGCGCCTTGCTGGCCGTTGACCGAGGCCCAGCCCGCGACCTTGTAGCGGTGGCTGGCACTGAGCGCCTTGCCGCCATTGAGCTTCAGCTCCGAGATGCGGCTGCCGATCGCCGCCGTCGGCGTACAGGTGTAGCTGAGCCCGCCGGCGCGGACCATGTCGCCGCCCTGCTGGTAGTAGGGATCGGTATTGAAGAGATTGTCGCAGACGTCTTCCAGCACGTCCTTGATCTGGGCTCCCGTCATCTCCTGCACATAGGTCTCGGGATAGCTGATCGCGGTTTCCGCGAGCAAATCCTCCATCGTCAGCGCCTGGCCGGACAGCCCGGTGACGCCCCAGCGGAAGCCCGGCGACAGCGCGATCTCGGCGTCGAGCTCGGTGCGCAGCGCGCTGCAGATCAGCTCGTCGACCGGGCCGGCGAAATTGTCGCGGCGATACAGCAGGCGATCGGGCGTCGCGATCTTTTCCGACCAGTCGTTAGCGAAGGGCGCCCGCAACCGGCCGATCAGTTCGGCCATCCCAGGATCGGGTTTCAACAGCTCGGAATAAACCGGCAGCAGATGATATTTGACGTCGCCGACCTTGCCTTTTTCGAGCGCGAGATCGAGCACGGCAAGAAATTTTCCGTTGGAGCCGGCATTGGTGACGAGCGTCGTGCCGCTGGCATTCTTCACGGCGATGGGCTGCGGGATCGCATCATGGGTATGTCCGCCGAGGATGACGTCGATGCCGGTGACGCGGCTTGCAAGCTTGAGATCGACGTCCATGCCGTTGTGCGACAGCAGAATGACTGCATCGACCTTGTCGGTGCCGCGCAAGCGGTCGACATGCTTCTGGAGTTCCTCCTCGCGGATGCCGAAGGACCAGTCCGGCGTGAACCGTTTGGGATGCGCGATCGGCACGTAAGGGAAGGCTTGGCCGACGATCGCGACGCGATGGCCGCCGAGCTCCTTGATCAGGGAGGGCTTGAACACGCGCCCCGTCGCCTTGTCGAAGGCGGGGGCGTCGTTGAATGCGGCTTCCTCCGTGAGAAAGACGTTCTGCGCCAGAAACTCGCCCTTGAAGCGCGCGAGATTGTCGCGCAGCGCCTGCTCGCCGTAGGTGAATTCCCAATGCCCGGTCATCGCCTCGATGCCGAGCAGGTTTGCGGCCTCGACCATGTCGCGGCCCTGCATGATGTTGGCGAGTCCCGTGCCTTGCCAGAGATCGCCGCCGTCAACGAGCATGGAGTGTTTTTCGCCGGCATCGCCGCGCAAGCGGTCGATCAGCGTCTTCAGATGGGCGAAGCCGCCGAGCTTGCCGAAACGGCCTGCGGACTTCTCGAACTCGAAGCAGCTGAAGGCATAGGCGTCCGCGCTGTCGGGCCTGATGCCGAAACGGTCGAGGAAGGCGCGGCCGACCAGATGCGGCGGCCGTCCCGCCATCTCGCCGATCCCGATATTGACGCTGGGCTCGCGAAAATAGACCGGATTGAGTTGCGCATGCGTATCGGTGAGGTGAAGGATGCGCGCATTGCCGAACCGTTCGATGTCGTAAATGCTCGCGGCCTCAGCACCGCGCGCAAGCCGTGGCAGGCTAAGCGATGCGGCAGCAAGGCCTGCATTCTTCAGGAAATCGCGGCGGCGGATCGCCATCCAGAAATTCTCCGCGCCCTCTCATGGCCGCAAGGCTGTTGCACAAGCGAACAGTCTAGCGGATTTCCATCGCCTTCCAGGCTTCTTTTTCGGAAATCGCCTGGAAGATCGACGCTTTCGCCAGCGCCTCGGCCTCCCTGGCTGCGGCCACGGCGCGGTCGTAATCGCCGCCATCGGCCGCCTTCTTCGCGGCGGCCAGCGTCGAGACGGTCACGGTCCACTGGTTGCGCATGCCGGCGGCCTCCTTGGAGGAGGCCTCGGCGGCGGCATAGGCCGCCTTGTAATCCGCCTCGTTTGCCGCACGCGCCGCCGGCGCGAGGCTCAGAGCGAGCGGCAAGGCAAGCACCACGGCGAGAGCAAGCGACCGCTTCATGGCCGCGCTCCCGGTCCCGATATCGGCAGGCCGTTGGCGACGTAGGACAGGAAATATTCGACGTCGCGATATTCATCCGCCTGCGGCTCCAGCGGAACCGCGCGGGTCTGGCTGTTACAGGTGACGAAGCGGCGACTGGTCGTGCCCATGCCGCTCCATTCGGAGCGGTAGATCGGCATCGCGTTCAGAATGCCGAGCGCCGGCGCCAGGATCTCGGCGCGGATGCGCTCGCCCGGGCTCTGCACATGGCAGCTCGCGCAGGAGAAATTCAATTGGCCGCGGCGGGTGTAGAAATAGCGCTTGCCGTTCTCGAATGCCGCGAGCGCGCGAGGATCGTCGGGGATCTTGATGTCCATCGGCTTGCCGCGCGAGGTGAAGGCCATGTAGGCGGTGAGCGAGGCCATCTCGTCCTTGACGTAGGAATAGGGCGCCTCGCCATTGGCCTCGCGGCAGCGGCTGAGCGCCAGCTCCAGCGTGACGACCTTGCCTTCCTTCTCGTCGAAATAAGGATAGTTCTGGCGGATGCCGATGCCGCCGTTCGGGAAGCAGTCGGCATAGGTCTTGCCGTTCTTGAACGGGGTGGCGAACATTTCCTTGCCGGCGTCGAGCGCGAACTCGTAGGGCGGGAATTCCTCCTTCTCCTGCCACTGCCGCTTCATATCCTCGTTCATGGAATAAGGACCGTTGACGAAATCTTCGTGCTTCACGGTCGGAAACTTCTGGAAGAAGAAGTTCTGGAACGCCTTGGCATCGGCGACGGGATCGACCTTGTCGGCCGCCACCACGCGCGGAGAGGTGAGGGCCAACGCGACGAGCGCGGCGCTCAACGAACCAAGCAGGATGGAGGTGCGGGCCTTCATCACGAAATCTTCGCGGTGGTCGTGTCCGACGCACCCTTGTTATCCGTCCAGGAGACCTTGAGATCGTCGCCCTTCTTGGCCCCCTTGAAGCTGAACTTGACATAGGGGTCCTTCGAGACCGCGGTGCCCCAATCGGCAACGAAGACGTCCTTGCCGTTACATTCGAATTTCAGCTGCTGGATGTAATGCGCCGGGATCAGCTCGCCCTTGGCGTCCTTGACGAAGCCGGTATCCATGGGGTGCTGAATCAGCGCCTGCACCTCGGTGATGTCGCCGTTGGCGGTGGCGCGGACGCGAATGCTGGATGCCATCTCGATCTTCCTCGCTTAGCCGCCGCAGCCGCCGACGGTGACCTTGACCTCTTTGGTCGCGCTGTAGAGCTTGCCGTCGGCCTCCACGATCGCAACGACGTTGGTGGTCTTGGCCATCTTCAGCCGGTTGGCGACAGCAGGGATCGTGCCTTCGGGAATCGTGTAGGACGCGGCCAGCGCGCTGGGATTCTCGGCCACGAAGAACGAGATCGAGGTGACCTTGTCGAGCGTCGTCGCCACCGAGATCGGCACCACGCCGCCGTTCTCGGCGATCTCGGGGGCGTCCAGCTTGACCTTGTCGGACGGCTCGGCGGTTTTGCCGTACAGCGCCTTGATGGCGTCCGCCTCGCTCTTCTGCTTGAAGGCCTCTTCGGGATATTTGTCGTTGGCCGCAGCGCGCGCGGGCGCGGCGCCGAACGGCAGATTGCCGAGGCCGAGCAGCGCGACC
The DNA here is from genome assembly GCF_055811035.1 of Bradyrhizobium sp. MI1.10. Lineage (NCBI taxonomy): Bacteria > Pseudomonadati > Pseudomonadota > Alphaproteobacteria > Hyphomicrobiales > Nitrobacteraceae > Bradyrhizobium > Bradyrhizobium sp. MI1.10. Next base: position 10,519 of record NZ_JBVVPN010000041.1, on the reverse strand, counting down.
GAGGCTGCGCCCTGAAGGATCAGGCGCCGCGTCGCGCTTGGGCCGGTGAGTGTGGTCATCTCGGGTCTCCCAACCAAATCTCGTGGCGTGCCTGAAGTCACAGGGTCTGCAGGAAATCAACGATCGCGCTGATCTCCTGTTCGGTCAAAATCCGGTTCCGGCCGAACGGCGGCATCATGGTCTGCGGATTGCGCTTGGACTCGTCGAAGATGATCGCGGCCAGCTCGTTGCGATCGGGGTACTTGGCCTTGAGGTCCTTCAGTTCCGGCCCGATCGTTCCCGGCAGGTCGCCACCCTTGATCACGTGGCAGGTCAGGCAATTGCCCTTGCCGCGGTCGAAAGCGAGTTTCTGGCCGTCGGCCACAGCGGACTGCGCCCACGCCGGGCTGGCGAGGCCGGCGGCAATGGCCAGCAAGATGAACAGAACGGGCGTCCGGGAAAAGGCGGTCACGGCGTTATTCCGAGGCGTTATATCGATGGTCTCGATCGCGAAATAGAAGCGTTTCCAAAGCACAAAGGGCACCGCCTGACAATCAAGACTATGCACGCGACAAAATGAAGTTAATATCTTCCCCATTGCAACTAATGAGATTATTTGTTCAGCCGATTTGGCCCGAGAGTTTAGGGCCGTGGCGCGGGCCGGCTGTTTCCCGAGCGTTTGGGCGCTCAACCTGTTTTCATCGCGTTCTCGTTTTTTCAAGGGGACCTCACTTGGCTGAATATGTCGTCGAATTCGGCAGGGATGGCGGTCGGGTCGAGTCGGATGGTCGGCTCGATGCGCCGGCATTTCATCGCAATCACGAGCCGCTCTGGGCGGCGCTGGAGAAGCATCTCGCCGGCTGCACCGGCAACGTGGTCGAGCTCGGCAGCGGAACCGGCCAGCACGTGGTCTACTTCGCCCGTCACACGCCTGGCCTGATCTGGTGGCCCAGCGATCTCAACCAGCGCCACCTCAAGAGCATCGAGGCCTGGCGTGTTCATTCAGGCCTGAAAAACATCCGCTCGCCGCTGCGGATCGATCTCACCGATCCGGACTGGTGTCCGGAGATGAAAAGCGGGCAGGCACCGTCGAGTCTTGCCGCATTGTTCTGCGCCAATGTCATCCACATCGCGCCATGGAGCGTCGCCGAGGGCCTGTTCGCCGGCGCCGGCCGCTATTTGCGGGCCGACGGCAAGCTGTTCCTCTACGGTCCGTTCAAGCGCGGCGGCAAGCACATCGCGCTCAGCAACGCCGTGTTCGACACCTCCTTGCGTGAAGGCAATCCCGACTGGGGCGTGCGTGACATCGCCGATGTCGAGGCGCTCGCGCGCGGCGCAGGTCTTCGCCTTGTCGATACCATTGACATGCCAGCGAACAATCTCACGCTGGTGTTTTCGCGCTAAGCCCAGACGGCGCTGCGCTCCCTCCCTCGCCTGCGGGGGAGGGTTGGGGAGAGGGTGTCTCCGCAATGGGGTATTCCCTAGAGGATAGAACCCTCACCCGGCGCTTCGCGCCGACCTCTCCCGCAAGCGGGCGAGGTGCACCGCCTGCTGCGCTCCCACTGATTCAATCAAGAGGTCGTCAGCCCTCGCCGTCCTTCCACCCGATCTTCTCCTTCAAGAACCGAAAGCCAATCACCTCGAACCCGGCGCGCTCCTTGTTGTCCTTGCCGTAGCCGTGGCCGCCCGCTTCAGGCTCGTAGAACCAGGCCTCGTAGCCCATGGCCTGGAGCTTTGCCGCCATCTTGCGCGCATGCCCGGGATGGACACGGTCGTCGCGCCGCGTGGTGGCGATCAGGATCGGCGGATAGGGCTGGCCGGCTTTGACGTTGTGATAGGCGGAGTAGGTCTTCAGCCAGTCCCATTCCTCGGGCTTGTCGGGATCGCCATATTCCGCGATCCAGCTCGCGCCGGCGAGCAGCTTCGTGTAGCGGCGCATGTCGATCAGCGGGATGGTGCAGAACAGCGCGCCGAAACGTTCGGGGTATCGCACCAGCATGTTGGTGATGAGGATGCCGCCGTTGGATCCGCCCTGCGCGGCGATGCGCTTTGCCGTCGTCACGCCGCGGCGGACGAGATCGGCGGCAACGGCGGCGAAATCATCGTGCGACAGCTTCTTGCCGGCGTATCGCCCCGCATCGTGCCAGCGCGTACCGAATTCGCCGCCGCCGCGCAAATTCGCCTGCACCGTGGTGCCGCCGCGCTCCAGCCACAGCTTGCCGAGCGACGAATTGTAGTACGGCTTCACGGCGAGGCCGAAGCCGCCATAGGCGCTCGTATAGACCGGTGCATCGCCGGTCTCGCGAGCGGGGCCGGTCTGCACATAGGGAATGCGCTCGCCGTCGATCGAGATCGCCTCGTGCTGGGTGACCACGAGGCCGTCGGCGTTGAATGTTTTCGGCGCCTGCTTCAGCACGATCGGGCTCGCGACGCCGCGCTCGATGAGCAGCAGCGACGGCGGCGTCAGCGGATCCTGCACATTGGCAAGCAGGTCGCCGTTGCTCTCGGAGGGATGGCGATCCAGCGGCCAGATGTCGACCACGCCGATCTGCGGCAGGCCGCCAAGTGATTCGCGGCTCCAGCTTGTGGCGGACGGCGTGCAGATCTCGAATTGCGGCTGGAGCTCGTCGAGGATCGACAGCACCAGCCTGCCCCCGGCCCAGAACAGGCCTTGCAGGGCACGGCGAGGTTCGGGCGCGAACAGCACCGCGAAATCGCGGCTGCCGGCGAGGAAGGCCGGGAGCGAGATGCCGAGCACGGTGTCGGCGGCATAGGTTCTGCCCTCGATCGACCAGGCCTCGCGCAGCTTCATCGCGAACCAGTCGCCATGCGCCTGCAACCAGATGCCGGTCGGCAGATCGAGCTTCGTCGTCGTGCCGTCGGCGTCGCGCAGCCAGAGCGCATGATTGAAGAAGTCGATCTGGTCGACGATCCAGCTGCGCGGGGCCGCAGCGGTGTCGTCGACGATGCCGGAGATCGCCATATGATCGGCCGTGGTCTCGATGATCATTTGCGCCTGATCGACAGGCTGGCCGCGCCGCCACAGGCGAACCGTTCGCGAATATCCCGAGCTCGTCGCCATGCCTTCGCCATGGGCGCTCGACAGCAGCAGCGTGTCGGCATCGAGCCAATCGGCGCCGCCCTTGGCTTCCGGCAGCGCAAATCCGTCCGCCACGAAACTCTTGGTGCCGAGGTCGAATTCCCGCAAGGTGACGGCGTCGCTGCCGCCGCGCGACAGACTCAAAATGGCGCGCGCGCTTCCCGGCTGAGTGGTGATGCCGCTCAGCAGCCAGTCCTCGCCTTCGCGTGCCGCGAGCTGGTCGACGTCCAGCAGGATTTCCCACGCGGGATGCGATTTGCGAAACTCGGCGAGCGAAGTCTTCCGCCACAAGCCGCGCGGGTTGGTGGCGTCCTTCCAGAGATTGTGCAGTTCGTCGCCGCGCCGGCTGACATAGGGAATGTTGTCGGGACGATCGTAGATCGCCGCGAGCATGTCGCGGTCGCGCGCGAAGGCGGTCCCGCCGAACGCGTCGAGCGTCAGGCTGTTCTGCCGCGTGACGAAATCGAGCGCCTGCTTGCCTTCGACCTCCTCCAGCCAGAGCCAGGGATCGTCGTCGGGAGCGCTGAGCGTAGGCCTGTCGTCGACGGACATGAACGAAACTCCGGAAGGTCGCGGCGGATAGGATTTGATCGAGCGCAAGCCGTCAAGTGCGCGGCCCATTATCATCGGCCCGATTGCGTCAGAGGCATGGCCTGCGCCCGTTTGCGCCGGTTGCCCGCCCTCTCGCGTCCCGCCATAGTGGCGGGAATCAAGCGAGCCTTTGAAAGCCTTTGAAGCCCCTCGAAAGCCCGTTGGGGCGGAAATGCCGATGCTGGATGTGACTGCAACCAATGAGATCGCCGCCGACGCCCGCGTGCGTGCCAATGTGGTGCGCCTTGCCGCCGCGCAGGCGCTGACCGGCGCCAACTCGGCGGTGATCTTCGCAACCGGCGCGATCGTCGGCGCGACGCTCGCGCCCGACGTCTCGTTCGCAACCGTGCCGATCTCGATGTATGTGCTCGGCCTCGCCGCCGGCACGCTGCCGACCGGCGCGATCTCGCGCCGCTTCGGCCGCCGCGTCGCTTTCATCGTCGGCACCGGTGTGGGCGCGCTGACCGGTCTGCTCGGCTGCTTCGCGATCCTGCACGCTTCGTTTCCGTTGTTCTGTCTGGCGACTTTTCTCGGCGGCCTCTACGGCGCGGTGGCGCAGTCCTACCGCTTCGCTGCCGCCGACGGCGCCAGCGCGGCGTACCGGCCCAAGGCGGTGTCCTGGGTGATGGCGGGCGGCGTGTTCGCCGGCGTGCTCGGTCCACAGCTCGTGCAATGGACCATGGATGTCTGGCAGCCCTATCTGTTCGCCTTCAGCTTCCTGGTCCAGGCGGCTGTCGCGCTCATCGCGATGGGCATCGTCGCCGGGGTCGACATGCCGAAGCCGGCAGCGGCCGATCTTCACGGCGGGCGGCCGCTGCTCGAGATCGTGACCCAGCCGCGTTTCATCGCGGCGGCGCTGTGCGGCGTCATCTCCTATCCCATGATGAATCTGGTGATGACCTCGGCGCCGCTCGCCATGAAGCTGTGCGGCTTGAGCGTTTCCGATTCCAATTTCGGCATTCAATGGCACATCGTCGCCATGTACGGGCCGAGCTTCTTCACGGGTGCGCTGATCGCCCGCTTCGGCGCGCGGAAGGTTGTTGCCGCCGGCCTGCTGCTGGAGGCCGGCGCGGCCAGCATCGGCCTGTCCGGCATCACCGCGATGCATTTCTGGGCCACGCTGATCATGCTCGGCATCGGCTGGAATTTCTCCTTCATCGGCGCCTCCGCGCTGGTGCTGGAGACGCACCGGCCGCAGGAGCGCAACAAGGTGCAGGCCTTCAACGATTTCCTGGTGTTCGGCATGATGGCGATCGGTTCGTTCTCGTCCGGCCAGTTGCTCGCCAGTGACGGCTGGTCCGCGGTGAACATGGTGGTGTTCCCGCCGGTGCTGCTCGGGCTCGCCGTGCTCTCGCTGGCGTCCTTTGCCCGCCGCCGCAAGGCGCGGCTCGACGCGGCCATGGGCGAGTTCCCGGACGCGATCTGAGATGGCGGGAGGCTGTCAGCAGCGTTGATAGTTCGATCCAGGCCGAAGTGATTTTCGGGGCGAGTTGCTTAGATGTCATCATGGCCGGGCTTGTCCCGGCCATCCACGTCTTGGGCGCCCGGATCGAAGAACGAGGATGCTCGGAACAAGTCCGGGCATGACGGAGTAAGCGGCATGCTCGACAATCCTCAACATCCCACGATCGACGAGTCCTCTCTCCGCTACGAAGGCTGGCGCATCGTTGCGGTCTGCTTCCTGCTCGCGACCTTCGGCTGGGGGCTCGGCTTCTACGGCCAGAGCGTCTATGTCGCCGAGCTCCAGCGCGCGCACGGCTGGTCGGCCTCGCTGATCTCGTCCGGCACCACGTTCTTCTATCTGTTCGGCGCGCTGCTCGTCGTCTTCGTCGGCGAGGCCGTCAACACATACGGCCCGCGCCTCGGCCTGATCGCGGGGACGCTGGCGATGTCCGCCGCGGCGGTCGCGATCGGCGCGGTGCGTGAGCCGTGGCAGCTTTATCTCGCGAACGCCGTGCTCGCCTTCGGCTGGGCCGGCACGAGTCTGGCCATGATCACCAACACGATCAGCCTGTGGTTCGACCACAAGCGCGGTATGGCCATCAGTCTCGCGCTGAACGGCGCAAGCTTCGGCGGCATCGTCGGCGTGCCGCTGCTGGTGACGTTGATCGGCCATGTCGGCTTCGCCAGCGCGATGTTTATCGTCGCCGGCGCCATGCTGGCGTTGCTCGTGCCGGTGATCCTGGTTGTCGTCGGCCGCCCGCCCGATCTCCATGGCCGGCGCGCCGCGACGAAAACGAAACCGCAATCGTCGGCGCAGATTCGCAGCCAGGCGTTGCGCGATGTCGGCTTCCTCACGGTGACAATTGCCTTTGCTTTGGTGCTGTTCGCGCAGGTCGGCTTCATCGTCCACCTGATCTCGTTCCTCGATCCCGTGATCGGGCGCGAGCGCGCGGCCGTCGCGGTTGCGGTGCTGACCGCGATGGCGGTGATCGGCCGGGTGCTGTTCTCGCTGGTGATCGACCGCCTCAATCAGCGGCTTGCCTCGGCGCTGTCGTTCCTGAGCCAGGCCGTCGCGCTGTGTGTCGTCATCAATCTGCACAATGACTATTTGCTGATCGCCGCCTGCGCGTTGTTCGGCTTCTCGGTCGGCAATCTCATCACGCTGCCGTCGCTGATCGTGCAGCAGGAATTCGATTCCGCCTCGTTCGGCGTGCTGATCAGCCTCAACACCGCGATCAACCAGGTGACTTATGCATTCGGCCCCGGCGTGGTCGGTTTTCTGCGCGATTTCTCCGGTGGCTATGAGCTGCCGTTCTATTTGTGTATTGCGCTGGAGCTGGTAGCGGCGGCGCTGATCATGGTGCGGGGGAAGCCGCATGCGACGACTGCGTAGAGGCGCGGCGTCGCTTCAACATCCTCCGTCATTGCGAGCGCAGCGAAGCAATACAGACTGCTACTGCGGAAAGATTCTGGATTGCTTCGTCGCTTCGCTCCTCGCAATGACGAGGAGAGAGTTGAGTTTAAGCCTCCCGCTGCTTCAGCAGCCCGTCCACATCCAGCCGCTTCGTAAACATCGACAGCTTGCCATCCGGCCCGAACGGCCATTGCTCCCGCGGCTTGTCCCAATACAGCTCCACACCGTTCTGGTCGGGATCGCGCAAATACAGCGCCTCGCTGACGCCATGGTCGCTCGCCCCGTCGAGCGCAATGCCGGCCGAGAGCACGCGGTGCAGCGCATCCGCCAGCGCGGGCCGCGTGGGGTAGAGGATCGCGGTGTGATAGAGCCCGGTCGTGCCTGGCGGTGGTGGCGAGCCGCCCTTGCTCTCCCAGGTGTTGAGCCCGATGTGGTGGTGATAGCCGCCGGCCGAGATGAAGGCCGCGCCGGAGCCCATGCGCTGCATCAGCTCGAAACCGAGCACGCCGCAATAGAAGCCGAGCGCGCGATCGAGATCGGCGACCTTGAGATGGACGTGGCCGATCCTGGTGCCGGCGGCGACGGCTTGGTTCTGCGACATGCGGCTGCTCCGTTGATGGACTCCACATAAGCCCGGGCTCGGAACAGTGCTACTGACCTATCCCGAAACCCAGCGTTTCCGGATAGGCAACTTACGACAGCTCCCGCGCCTCGCCCTCCGGCAGCTCGAACTCGAACGTGTTCAGCGTCATCGACACCAGCGTGTAATAGCCGCAGAGACCAATCACCTCGACCACGCCGCGCTCGCCGAGCAGCTTTACCGCCTCATCATAGAGACCCTTCTCGACGCCATGGCCCTCATGCAGCGACTTCGCGACGTCGTAGATCATCTTGCCCTTGGGATCGTCGAAGACAGGCGTGCGGCGGTCGCGGATCGCGTCGATGATGTCGGGGTCCATGCCGCCGGCAAGCGCGAGGCGCTTGTGCGCGTACCATTCGTAATGCGCGGTCCAGTGCCGCGCCGTCACCAGGATCGCGATCTCCGAAAGTTTTGCGGGGAATATCGTGTCGTAGCGCAGGACCTCGCCGAGCCGCGTGGCATGACGGGCCATGTCGGGACTGTTCAGCCACGCCATCATCGGTGCCGGCGGCTTGCCGCGCTTGCCGGCAATCGACTCGTCATAGGTCTGCCGCTGGCTCTCGTTCATTTCGCCAGGCGAAAGAAGCTTCAGGCGCATTGTTGTTTCCTCTTTGTTTTCAAGCTCGCCGTGGCCGCGACTATAGCGGATGCGTGACACGGAAGTGGTTGAATTCCGCGGGAGCTTGGCCCAGAGTCGTGCCCAACAAGCCGATTTTGAATGATGGAAACGACCCATGACTGACTCCAGGGCCAGCGAGACTGAGACCGCCGATCTCGAAACATTCCGCAGCGAAACGCGCGCCTGGTTGGAAGCCAATTGCCCGCCGGAGATGCGCAAGCCCGCAACGTCCGACGCCGACGTGTTCTGGGGCGGACGTAACGCAAAATTCTCGTCCGAGCCGCAGCGCATCTGGTTCGAGCGCATGCGCGACAAGGGCTGGACCGTACCCGATTGGCCGAAGGAGTACGGCGGCGGTGGCCTGAGCGCCGCCGAGCACAAGGTGCTGCGTGCGGAGATGGGACGAATCGGAGCGCGCCCGCCGCTGTCGAGTTTTGGCATCTGGATGCTCGGGCCGGCGCTGCTGAAATACGGCAACGACGCGCAGAAGAAAGAGCACCTGCCGAAAATCGCAGGGGGCCTGATCCGCTGGTGCCAGGGCTATTCCGAGCCGAACGCCGGCTCCGATCTTGCCTCGCTGCAGACCCGCGCCGAGAGCGACGGCGACGATTTCGTGATCACTGGGTCGAAGATCTGGACGTCCTATGCCAATTACGCCGACTGGATCTTCTGCCTCGTCCGCACCGATCCCGCCGCGAAGAAGCATGACGGCATCAGCTTCATCCTGTTCGACATGGCCTCGAAGGGCGTCTCGACCAAGCCGATCCTGCTGATCTCCGGCTACTCGCCGTTCTGCGAGACGTTCTTCGACAATGTCCGCGTGCCGAAATCGCATGTGGTCGGCACCGTCAATCGCGGCTGGGACGTCGCGAAATATCTGCTCCAGCATGAGCGCGCGATGATATCAGGCATGGGCGAGCGCGGCGTCGGCCGTCCGCTAGGCCAGATCGCGGCCGATTCCATCGGCACCGATGCGCTGGGACGGCTCGACGATTCCATGCTGCGCGGCCGGATCGCCAGCTTCGACGTCGATGAAGCCGCCCTTGCAGCCTGCGCCGAACGCGCGGTCGATCTCGCCAAGGCGGGGCAGGCGCATCCGGCGTTCTCGTCGGCAATGAAATATTACGGCACCGAGCTCAACAAGCGCCGTTACGAGATCCTGATGTCGGCCGGCGGTGTCGATGCGCTGGAATGGGAGAGCGAGCGCTCCAGGCAAGGCGCCCGTCCGCGCGCCTGGCTGCGCACCAAGGCCAACTCAATCGAGGGCGGCACGACCGAGGTCATGCTCGGCATCGTCGCCAAGCGCATTTTGGATTTGCCGGGGGCCTAGCAAAAGTCCTCATCCTGAGGAGCGGCCGTCAGGCCGCGTCTCGAAGGATGAGTGGGGCCTGCATGGTTCGAGACGGCGCTTTGCGCCTCCTCACCATGAGGTTCAACCACCGAATTCAGTCGAACCGCATTTTGTTGGAGCCCGTCATGGCCCTCGTCCTCACCGAAGAACAATCGATGCTCCGCGACAGCGCGCGCGGGTTGATCAGCGACAAGGCGCCGGTGTCGCATTTGCGCCATCTGCGCGACAGCAAGGACCCCACCGGCTTTTCCAGGGAGTTTTGGCATTCCTTCGCCGAGATGGGCTTTGCCGGCTTGCTGGTGCCGGAAGAGTTCGGCGGCAGCGGCCTCGGCTATGTCGAGGCCGGCGTGGTGATGGAGGAGATCGGCCGCACGCTGATGCCGTCGCCCTTCCTCGCCACCAGCGTGGTCGCGGCCTCGGCGCTGAACCGTGGCGGCAATGCCGCGCAGAAGTCGGAATATCTGCCGAAGATCTCCAACGGCTCCCTGCTGGCGACGCTTGCGGTCGACGAGGGTGCAAAACATCGCCCGCTTCAGACCGGCCTCCAGGCCGTGCGCGCCGGCAATGGTTTCAGGCTGTCCGGCGCCAAGGCGCTGGTGGTCGACGGTCACGTCGCCGACCTTCTCATTGTCGCGGCACGCACCGCCGGCTCGGCCGGCGAACGCGAGGGGCTGACGCTGTTCCTGGTCAACCCCAAGGCCAAGGGCGTTGCGATCGAGCGCACCATCATGGTCGACGCGCACAATGCGGCGCGGATCGAGCTTGCCAATGTCGAGGTCGACGCCGACAGCGTGCTGGGCGAGATCGACCAGGGCGCCGCACTGCTCGACGGCGTGCTCGATATCGGGCGCGGCGCGGTAGCCTCCGAAATGGTCGGCTTGAGCGAAGAAGTGTTCAACCGCACCGTCGAGTACCTCAAGAGCCGCAAGCAGTTCGGCAAGTTGATCGGCGAATTCCAGGCGCTGCAGCACCGCGCCGCCGAACTCTATGTCGACATCGAGATCACCCGCGCCGCCGTGATGAAGGCGCTGCAAGCGCTCGATACGGACGTCGCCAAGGCGGCGTCAAGCGTCGCAGTGGCAAAAGCCCGCGCCGGCACCACCGCCACGCGCGCGGTGCAGGAAGGCGTGCAGATGCATGGCGGCATGGGCATGACCGACCAGTTCGACATCGGCTTCTTCATGAAGCGCGCGCGCGTGTGCGAGGAATTGTTCGGCGACGCCAATTACCACACCGAGCAGCTGGCGAGGGCGCGGGGGTATTGAGGCGAGACGGGTGTGAGGTCCAGGGCGTCGCCTCACAGGCGGTGGGGGGGGGGGGGGGGGGGGGGGGGGGGGGGGGGGGGGGGGGGGGGGGGGGGGGGGGGGGGGGGGGGGGGGGGG
>NZ_JBVVPN010000040.1:46707-68122 GCF_055811035.1 Bradyrhizobium sp. MI1.10 | reverse complement strand
AACGTCGCTGCCGTTTCGTCATCTGACACCTCTTGCTGTCTAAGCTATAGGTGTCCACCGATTTAGGGGAGGCTCAATTCTGGATTGCTTCGCTTCGCTCGCAATGACGAAAGAAGCCCTCATTCCCCGATCAGCGCCAACCACTCGTCCTCGGTCAGCACCTTGACGCCATGCTCGCGTGCCTTGGTGAGCTTGGAGCCGGCGTCCTCGCCCGCGACGACGTAGTCGGTCTTCTTCGAGACCGAGCCCGCGACCTTGGCGCCAAGACGCTCGGCCATTGCCTTGGCTTCGTCGCGGGTGAACTTGGTCAGCGACCCCGTGAACACGACCGTCTTGTCCGAGACCGGCGAGCTCTTGCGCGGCTGTTCGGCGGGCTTCACCTCGATCTCGCCAAGCAATTCGCCGAGCGCCTTGACGTTACGGGGTTCGGCGAAGAACTCGACCACCGCATCGGCCACGATTTTGCCAATTCCGCCGATGTTGTTGAGGTCCTGATACGCCTCCGTATTGTTCTCTTCCTTGCCAAGGCCTGTCGCGGCGGCCAGCATCGCACCGCGGAAATTTTCGATCGTGGCGTAGTGCCGGGCCAATAGCTTGGCGTTGCCCTCGCCGACGTGGCGAATACCGAGAGCGAAGATCAGTCTATGCAACTCGATATTGCGTCGGGCGTCGATCGCGTCGAACAAGTTGCGTACCGACGTCTCGCCGTAGCCTTCACGTTCCATCAACTTCTTAACCGACCGCTTGTCGCGTTCCCGGAGCGTAAAGATGTCGACCGGCGACATCACAATGCCCTCCTGATAAAATTCCTGGATCTGCTTCTCGCCAAGCCCGTCGATATCGAATGCGAGGCGCGAGACGAAATGCTTGAGCCGCTCCACCGCCTGCGCCGGGCAGATCAGCGCGCCGGTGCAGCGGCGCACCGCCTCGCCCTCTTCGCGGACGGCATGGCTGCCACACACCGGACAGGTCTCTGGAAATTTGTAAGGTTTGGCGCTCTTCGGCCGCTTGTCCATGACTACGCCGACGACCTGAGGGATGACATCGCCGGCGCGCTGGACAACAACGGTATCGCCGACGCGGAGATCGACGCCATCGCGAAGCGGGTTACCGTCGTTGCCAATCCCCTTTATGTAATCCTCGTTGTGCAGCGTAGCATTCGAAACGACGACGCCACCGACCGTCACCGGCTCGAGCCGAGCGACCGGCGTCATCGCGCCGGTGCGGCCGACCTGGATATCAATACCATTGAGAGCCGTCGTCGCCTGCTCGGCCGCGAACTTGTGGGCGATCGCCCAGCGCGGGCTACGAGAGACGAAACCGAGCCGGTCCTGCCAGTCAAGCCGATCGACCTTATAGACCACACCGTCGATATCATAGCCAAGCGAGGCGCGGTCCTCGCCGATCTTGCTGTAGAACTTTAGGACGTCGTCGACGCTCTTGCACACTCGGGTCAGCGGATTGACCACGAATCCTGCCTTGTCCATCCACTCCAGCATGCCATGCTGCGTCTCCGCCGGCCGTTCGCTCATCTCGCCCCAAGTGTAGGCAAAGAACTTCAATGGCCGCGATGCCGTGACCGAGACGTCCTTCTGGCGCAACGAACCTGCCGCCGAATTGCGCGGATTGGCAAAGACCGTATCGTCAGCGGCGGCCTGCTTCTTGTTCAGCTCGATAAAATCCTTCTTGAGTATATAGACCTCGCCGCGCAGTTCGCAGGCCGCGGGGATGTGTCGGCCCTTCAGCGTGTGCGGAACGTCCTTGATGGTGCGGACATTCTCGGTCACGTCCTCGCCGGTGAATCCATCGCCACGGGTCGCGGCACGAACCAGTTCGCCGTCTTGGTAGCGCAGCGACAGTGACAGTCCGTCGATCTTGGGCTCGGCGACTAGCGCCGGAATCTCATCGTCATCGAGCTTGAGGAAACGCCGGACGCGGCCGACGAATTCCGTCACATCCTCGTCGCTGAAGGCATTGCTGAGCGAGAGCATGGGCACGACATGCTGCACCTTCGCAAAGCGCCCAGAGGGCTTCGCTCCAACGACCTTTATTCGATCGAAGTATTCCTTCCATCGCTTCTGTTGCTTCCATGTACTGATAAGCAGCTTCTCTAGGACATCGTAATCTGCGTCCAGCAGGATCGGCTTGTCCAAGTTATAGTAGGCGTGCTTCGCCCTCTCGATCTCCTCAGTGTAAGCCCGCAGCATCATCGAAGTTTCTTTTTCGAAGGCTTTTGGCAGACTTATGAGTGCCTTCCGTTTCTCGTCTGCATCCAACTCATGCAGTCTTTGATGAAAGGCAAAGACTTCATGTAAGTGCTCGTCTTCAAAAGAATTAAGAATGGCGACCAATTGAGCTTTTCGAAGATGCGGATCAACGAGAAGCCAATCGTCGGCAATGTAATTTAGCGCGATGGCTTTATTATAGTTGCTTCGCTTTTGTGCCATGAGAGTCGTACTAGCTCGCCGCCTTGAGCAGCCGGTCCGCGGCAGCCCTCGCCTCGGCGGTGATCTCGGCGCCGGCGAGCATCCGCGCGATCTCCTCGCGGCGGTGGTCGGCGGCGAGCGCATTGACGCGGGTGGCGACGCGCTTGCCCTTGTCCAGCGCGTCCTTGGAGATCAGCAGATGCTGGTCGGCACGGGCGGCGACCTGCGGGGCGTGCGTCACGGCCATCACCTGGACCTTGCCGGCGAGCCGCGCCAGCCGTCCGCCGATCGCGTCCGCGACCGCGCCGCCGACGCCGGTGTCGATCTCGTCGAACACCAAAGTCGGCGCCGAGCCGCGGTCGGACAGCACGACCTTCAGCGCCAGCAGGAAACGCGACAGCTCGCCGCCGGAGGCGACCTTCATCATCGGCCCTGGCTTGGTGCCCGGGTTGGTCTGCACCCAGAACTCGACGCGGTCGAACCCTTGCGGCCCTGGAGCTGCCTCGTCGGTCTGGACCTGGGTCATGAACTTGGCGCGTTCGAGCTTGAGCGGCGCGAGCTCGGCATTGACCGCCTTGTTGAGCTTCTCCGCGGATTTCTGCCGCGCCATCGACAGCTTCTTGGCCGCCGCCGCATAGCGCGCATCGGCCTCGATCGCGGCCTGGTCCAGCTTCTTCAGCCGTGAGGCGCCGGCATCGATCAGAACGACATCGGCGGCATATCTGGCGGCAAGCGCGGCGAGCCCGTCGACCGGCGTCGAATATTTGCGCGAGGCGGCGCGCAACGCGAACAGGCGCTCCTCGATGCGTTCGAGCTCTGAGGGATCGAAATCGGTCGCGGCAAGCGCCGCCTGCAGATGCTGGTCGGCTTCCTCCAGCGCGTTGATCGCGATGTCGATCGCCCTCACCGCGGGCTCGACCAGCGCCGGCGCGTTGACGCCGCGGCGCTCCAGCCGGCGCACGGCGGCCGAGAGCGAGGCGACCGGCGAATGGTGGCCGCCGACCGCCTCCTGCGCCTCGCGCAGGTCGGAGGCGATCTTCTCGCCCTGCATCATGGTGGTCCGACGGGACGCCAGCGAGGTCTCCTCGCCATCCCTGGGCGCGAGCTGCTTCAATTCGTCGGAGGCGTGACGGAGGTAATCGGCTTCGCGCGCAGCGCGCTCCATGCCGGCGCGATGCTCCTCCAGCGCGGTGTTGGCGGTGCGGCGGGCGTCCCAGAGCGCCTCGACCGCCGAGACATCCTTTTCGAGACCGGCGAAGGCGTCGAGCAGGCGGCGGTGGGTGGCGGCATCGACCAGCGCGCGCTCGTCGTGCTGGCCGTGGATCTCGACCAGGGCAGCACCGACCGCCTTCAGCGTCTGCACGCTGATCGCCTGGTCGTTGATGAAGGCGCGGGTGCGGCCGTCGGCGAGCTGGACCCGGCGGAGAATCATCTCGCCGGTATCCTCCAGCCCGTTCTCCGCGAGGATCTTCGCTGCAGGGTGATTCTTGGGGATATCGAACACGGCAGTAACCTGCCCCTGCTCCGCGCCGTGGCGCACGAGGCCGGCATCGCCGCGGCCGCCGAGCGCCAACGCAAAGGCATCGAGCAGGATGGATTTGCCCGCACCGGTCTCGCCGGTCAAAACCGCGAGGCCGGTTGCGAATTCGATATCGAGCCGTTCGATCAGGACGATGTCACGGATCGACAGACGCGCCAGCATGGAACTCTATTTCCTAGCCGAGACCCATTTTCTTGAAGGTCTTGCTAATCCAGGACCCCTGATTCTCGCTCGGTTCGAGACCGCCTGATTTTACAAGATTATAGGCGTCCTTGTACCAGCGACTGTCAGGAAAATTGTGCCCGAGCACGGCGGCAGCCGTCTGGGCCTCGCCGACGATGCCGATCGCCATATAGGCCTCGGTCAGGCGGTACAGCGCCTCCTCGACATGGCGGGTGGTCTGGTACTGCGTCACCACGGCCTTGTAGCGGTTGATCGCCGCCGTGTAGTCGCGCTTCTGCGCGTAATAGCGGCCGACGTTCATTTCCTTGCCGGCGAGCTGGTCGCGCGCACCTTCGATCTTGGCCTTGGCCGAGGTCGCATATTCGGAGGTCGGATATTTGCGCACCACCTCTTCCAGCGAGGCGATCGCCTTCTCGGTGCGGGTCTGGTCGCGGCTGATGTCCGGAATCTGGTCGTAATGCGAGGCGGCAATCAGATATTGCGCGTAGGCCGCATCCGGGCTGCCGGGATGCAGCGTGACGTAGCGGGTGGCGGCGCCGATGCAACTGTCATAATCGCCGCCCTGGTAGGACGCGTAGGCCGACATCAACAACGATTTGCGGGCCCAGTCGGAATAAGGATGCTGGCGGTCGACCTCTTCGAACTTTTTGTTCGCCGCCTTCATGTCCTTCTTCTCGTTCATGAGGTACAGGCCCTCATTGTAGATCTTGTCAGCGGGCTCCTCGACGAAGGTGTCGTCCTTGGCGGTGAACTTGTCCCAAAGCGCGCCGGTGCCGCAGCCGGCCAGCGGCAGCGCGAGCACGAAGAGGGCGACAACCTGAAGCAGCCCGCGGACTCGAGACGAGACTTCTCGAGACGGAACTTGACGATATCCGCGCGTCATACGCTGTGCCGACATGAGTATTGCCCTGACGCCCTGTGGTGCGGTGTCCGCCAGCCCATGAACCCCGTCCTGGGCGCGAAATATAGCCGTGGTGCCTGCCGTGCGACCACGCCGGTGTAACCGAAAAACGATCTTCAACCAACCCGGATAGGCAGGCATTCCGCCCGGATTAAGGCGAACGCGCCGCAATCCTAGCCGATCATCGTTACCAGGAGTTTCCCGGGGAAAGCCGCCGCCAAACGCCTGTGGCGACGGGTCTGTTCAGGACCCGTCTCTCTTTTAGGAAACGTTCGCTTCAGGATCCGTCTCTCTTTTAGGAAACGTCTGGCCCGTAGACCGCGGCGACCCGGCCACCGACGATGCCGCGACCGGTTTCGGCCACCGGACGCGTGGTGCGGCGGGCTGCTTCGCCCTCGACCACCCGCCAGGCGGTGCGGTCGGCGAGCAGCGCGGTCAGGACGGCGTGATTGAGCTTGTGGCCGCCACGAACCGAGCGGTAGGCGCCGAGCAGCGGCAGACCCGCCAGAGCAAGGTCACCAATCACGTCCAGCACCTTGTGGCGGGCGCATTCGTCGGCGTAGCGCAGGCCTTCGGTGTTGAGCAGCCGCTCCTCGTCGAACACGACGGTATTGTCGAAGGAGGCGCCGAGCGCATAGCCGGCGCTCCAGAGCCGCGCAACGTCGCACATCAGACCGAAAGTCCGGGCCCGGCCGACTTCGCGGCGGAAACGCTCCGGGTTGAGGTCGAAGGCGTAGCTCTGCTGGCCGATGACAGGATTCGTGAAGTTAATCTCGACCTCGGCGCGGAACCCGTCGGCATAGGGCCGGATCTCGCCGAAGGAGTCGCCGATCTTGACCGAGATCGGCTTCAAAACCTGAACGAAGCGGCGCTGTGCCGGCTGGGTCACGATGCCGGCCTGGTCGATCGCCGCAACGAAGGCCGCGGCGCTGCCGTCCATGATCGGCACTTCCGGCCCGTCGATCTCGATGATTGCGTTGTCGACGCCCATGCCCCGCAGTGCAGCAAGCACATGCTCGGCGGTGGAAACCAGCGGACCGTCGCGATCACCGAGGACGGTGGCGAAATCGGTCGCGATCACCTGCTCGGCGGTGGCCTGAACTTCGCGGTCGCTTCCCTCAAGCCCGGTGCGGATAAAAACAAAGCCCGCGTCGACAGGCGCGGGTCCAAGCGTGAGCGTGACGGGAAGACCGGAATGAACGCCGACGCCTGCCACACTGGCTTGCGCACGAAGCGTTGTTTGCCGGCTAAATTTCATCAGGAACCGCCCCACTACGACCACCGCGACTTATACTGAACCCGACTGAGCGGCTGAGACCGCTCGCTTCCGAATCCGTATCCCCAAGTCACGGCAAACCATAGTCACTGCCTCAAACAGCGCCAACTCACGCTTTTTTACCGATTGTTACCCCAAACCCGCCGTATTAGCGCCAAGGCTTAACCAAATTGGACCGGAGTTCGGGACCGTTTTCGGTAGTTTTACTGAACCATCGAATATGTAATTAATTATTTAAAATCAGTTGCTTGGCTACGCAATCCGGGTATGCACGGGGCAAAAGAAAAGGTCCCGGCAAGCTTCCCGCCGGGACCTTTTTTCGTCTGCCTTATTGTAACAATCCTCAGGTCGCCTGCCGTCGCAGGAAGGCCGGGATATCAAGATGGTCGTCTCCCTGTGGCGCCGGGGCAACAGGCGCGGGACGGCCGTGCATGTCCAGGCCCTGCGGCGCGGGACGACGGGCATACTCGGACACCGGCTCGGCGGAAGCGATTTGCTGCGCCACGGTCTTCTGGGGGCGGCGATCGGGCAACGGCGGCATCGCGGGACCGGCGGTGCGGGCCGCGATCGGCGCTTCGCTCTCCTCGTCACGACGGCCGAGGCCGACATTGGCGAGGCGCTGCAGCAGCGACAGCCGGGTCTTCTGCGGGGTCTCTTCCTCGACCTCGCCGCGGGCCTGGCGAAGCTCAGCCTGGGCCGGCATCGGAAGTTCCTCGATCCGCGGCATCCGCGGTGTGCGGACCGGCGCACGCTCGGCCTGCGGCGGGATGAAGGTTTCCGGCGTCATGGGCTCATGCATGGCCATCGGCGCCTGCTCGGGCTCCGGGAACAGCGTGGGCTTCTGCGCGATCGGCCGCACGGTGACGTCGCCATAGGTCTGCATCGGCGCGGGAGCCTGCGGTACGTCGGCAACGGCGGCGGCGATGGCGGCAAGCGCAGCGCGCTCTACGTTCGGACGCGGAGCCGTGGGAGCGGCGGCAAACTGACCCGTTCCGGCGGCCGGGGTCTGCGCTTCGAACTTCTGGGCGCGCTCGGCCATGCGCTGATTGTCGGCGCGCAGCCGTGCGGTCAGATCGGCAAGACGGCTCTCGGCAGCCGCGGCCGGAGCAGCGGGAGCCTGCTGCGCCTGCGGAGCAGGATTCGCGACGGGAGCGCTGGTGGCCTGGCTGTTGCGCGCGATCGCGGCCTGTTCGATGCCGGTCGCGACGACCGAGACGCGGATCAGGCCGTCGAGGGCTTCGTCGAAGGTGGCGCCGACGATGATGTTGGCGTCCTGGTCGACTTCCTCGCGGATGCGGGTCGCAGCTTCGTCGACCTCGAACAAAGTGAGATCCTTGCCGCCGGTGATGGAGATCAGGAGGCCCTTGGCGCCCTTCATCGAGCTATCGTCGATCAGCGGGTTGGCGATCGCGGCTTCGGCGGCGGTCAGCGCGCGCTTGTCGCCGGAGGCTTCGCCCGTGCCCATCATCGCCTTGCCCATCTCGCGCATGACGGCGCGGACGTCGGCGAAGTCGAGATTGATCAGGCCTTCCTTCACCATGAGGTCGGTGATGCAGGCAACGCCCGAATAGAGCACCTGGTCGGCCATCGCGAAGGCGTCGGCGAAGGTGGTCTTCTCGTTGGCGACCCGGAACAGGTTCTGGTTCGGGATGATCAGCAGCGTATCGACGACCTTGTGCAGCTCGTTGATGCCCGCTTCCGCGGTGCGCATGCGGCGGCCGCCCTCGAAGTGGAAGGGCTTGGTCACGACGCCGACGGTGAGGATGCCCATCTCGCGCGCGATCTTGGCGATCACGGGAGCCGCACCGGTGCCGGTGCCGCCGCCCATGCCGGCGGTGACGAACACCATGTTGGCGCCCGAGAGATGGTCGCGGAGCTCGTCCATCACCTCTTCGGCTGCGGCCGCGCCGACGACCGGCTGCGAACCTGCGCCCAACCCTTGCGTGGCCGCCGTGCCCATCTGCACGATGCGCTGCGCCTTCGACATCGTCAGCGCCTGCGCGTCGGTGTTGGCGACCACGAAGTCGACGCCCTGGAGGCCCGCCGTGATCATATTGTTGACGGCGTTACCACCGGCGCCGCCGACGCCGAACACGGTGATGCGGGGCTTCAGTTCGTGAATATCAGGAACATTGATGCTGATGGTCATGTTTGCCTCTCGATCACGCGCGCGTGGGTTCGCCCCGGCCGGCGGCCGCGGGAGTTGGTGAAAATCGAATATTGCGGGAAGGAGTCATCAGAAGCCCTCGCGTAGCCATCGTCCGACCTTTCCGAAATACCCGCCGGTCCCCGTCCTGACCTGCTGCCGCGTATGCCGCGGTTCGACATGTTCGTGGTGAACATATTGCGGGTAGACGAGCAGTCCGGCCGGCACCGCGAAGGCGGCGTTCTTCGCCTCGCTGGGCAGCCGGCCGAAACCGAGCGGACGTCCGACCCGCACGGGCCGGCCGAGAATCTGCGTTCCGAGCTCAACGAGACCGGTGAGCTGCGAGGCCCCGCCTGAGAGCACGACGCGGCCGTTGGGCTCCGAGGCGAAGGGCGAATCCTTCAGCTTGTCCCGAACCATTTCGAAGACTTCCTCGGCACGATGCTTGACGATGTTGGCGATGGTAGCGCGGGAGACGATCTGCGGCAGATCCTGCTCGTCACCGGCTGTCGGTACAGACATCAGCTCACGCGAGTCCGATCCGCCGGTGATGACGGTCCCGTATAACGTCTTGATTCGCTCGGCATCGGCAATGGTCGCGGAGAGTCCGCGCGCCAGATCCATCGTGATGTGTTGCCCGCCGACCGCAAAACCCGCGGCATGCACGAAGCGGCCGCCGGAAAAGACCGCGATCGTGGTGGTGCCCGCGCCCATCTCGACGACGGCAGCGCCGAGGTCGGCCTCGTCGTCGGTCAGCACCGACAAGCCTGCCACATAGGGACTTGCCGCCATGGCTTCGACGTTGATGTGGCAGCGTTCCACCGCCAGCATCAGGTTCCGCGCCACCGTGGCGTCGCAAGTGACGACATTCATGTCGATGCCGAACTGATGCGCGACCATCCCGCGGGGATCGCGGATGCCCTTGACGCCGTCGAGCGTGTAGCCGATCGGCAGCGCGTGCAGCACGGTGCGGCCTTCGCCGGTGGCGTGGCGCATGCCGGTGGAGGTGACCCGGCTGACATCGGCCGGCGTCACGGCGCCGCCGCGGATGTCGGCCGCAGCTTCGACCAGCTGACCGGAGAGCCGGCCGCCGGACACCGACAGCAGCACGGACTCGACCCGCACCTTGGCCATTTTCTCCGCAAGCCCGACGGCCTGTCGCACCGCCTGCTCGCATTCGCCGAGATCGATCACGGCGCCGGCCTTCATGCCGCGGGACTGGATCTGGCTGTAGCCGATCAGCTCCACCGCATGGGTCCGGTCGCGCAGGGCTTCGCTCGGCGCCGACGGCTTCAGCCGCGCGATCATGCAGGCGATTTTGCTGGTGCCGATGTCGAGGCAGGCGACGAGGCCGCCGCGCTTGTGCGGCATCGGGCGCGTCTTCGGTGTCTGGGTGCGATCAAGACCGGTCATGCAGCGTCCCCGGCCTTTTTCTTCTTCTTGTCCTTGAACAAATCGTCGCGCGCCTTGGCGGCGTCCTCGGACAGCTGCACCACCAGCCGATCGGGCAGGCGCAGGTCGACCGCGACGATGTCGCGGGAGAACAGCTTGTCCTCCTTGTCGAGCCTGGACAGCATCGCAAGCGCGTTGCCGACGTCTTGTTCGGGCAGGCGGATGTCCAGGCCGTCCTTGAGCCTCAGGTTCCAGCGCCGCTCCCCGACGAAGATCGCGGCCTTGGTGATGGAATTGACCTGCGGATAGCGCGCCAGCAAAGCGAGGAAATCGCGAGCCTGCGTCTCGGCACCCTTGCCGACCACGAGCGGCAGCGACAGGAAGCGGCGCGAGACATAGGGTTCGAGCACGGCGCCGTCATCGGCGATGACGGAGAGCCGGCCGGCCTCCTGCCACAGTGCGAACGCCTTGCGCTCGGTGAGCTCGATCATGAGCTGGCCGGGATACAGCTTCAGCACGGTCGCATCCGCGATCCAGGGATTGGCCTTGAGCTTGTCGCGCACGGCGTCGGCGTCGAGGAACAGCAGCGAGGATCGGCCGCTGACGCCGCCGATCGCAAGGATCTCGTCCTGGCTGAGCTGCTTGCGGCCGTTGATCACGACGGAGGTGATGCGGAAGCCGGCGGAATTGGCCAGCGCGTTACGGGTGTCGTTGACCGCCGTGATGAAATCCTGGAGATGGCCGCCTTTGACGATACCGAAGCCGCAGCTTCCGATCAGGAGCAGCACCGTCATGCTGATCCCGACCCGGCGCGGCAGATAGCGCTCGACCAGCGCGACCAACCGCGGCGGAGGCTCGCGTTCGATGACGGCTTTGGCCCGGGCTTTGGCTTTAATCTTTTCCTCGGCTGCAGCACGCGCGCCGTGAACTCGTTCCAGACGCTTGTCCTGCACCCACTCGCGCAGAAGCACGACCGCTCCGATAGCGGCCGCCTTCAGGTCAGCTTGGGGCCTCAGCGATCTGAAAAGCGACCGAGTGAGGCTTCCTGCTCCATCCATTGCACGAGCTCGTCAACAGTTTGCCCGCGACATCGCGCGGGTCCTGGCGAACATGACGTCTCGGACTTGCCGGGCCGGGTGCTGGTCTTCAGCAGAAGAAAACCTCTCCCCTTCAGAGCGTTCGCTGGGGGTGACAACACCCGCAACGGTCCACGCGCCGGCAGCCAAAGCGTCATATGCGCCGCCAGCGTTAACCTTCGGACGTCCTGGTAAACAAAAGGTAAAGTTCGTTAACGACGTGAGCTTTTTGCCGAGGCCTGTGAGGCATTTATGCCGCAATATCCGGCATTTTACCGGTTTTGGGTTCCAAAACCGCCCGTTTCGCCAGTTTGGCCGTTAACCAGTCCTAATTATTTTCGCACACCGGCCACGGCGAGCTCGACCAGGCCGCGCAGGAAGTCGACGAACTCGATCCCCTCGGCCTTCAGCGCCTTGGGGTAGAGCGAGGACTTGGTCAGGCCGGGTAGCGTGTTGGTTTCGAGATAGACCAGCCCCTTGTCCGAGACGATGAAGTCCGAACGGGAATAGCCGGAACAGGACATCGCCCGGTGCGCCAGCATCGCCTGCTGCTTCAGCGCGGCGGTGATTTCGGGTGCGAAGCGGCCGGGACAGATCTCCTGGGTCGACTTCAAAAGATATTTTGCCGCGTAGTCGAAACTGCCCTCGCCCGGAATGATCTCGATCGGCGGCAGCGAGATGATCGAGCCATCCGGCCGCTCCAGCACGCCGCAGGTCGCCTCGACGCCAGCGATGTAGGGCTCGATCACGTACTCTTCGTGCTTGGCGGCATTGCGGACGGCGACGAGATCCTGCCTGGCGTTAACGAAGATCAGGCCGTAGCTCGAGCCATCCCTGGCGGGCTTTGCGATCAGCCGGCCGTATTCGGCGAAGGCCTCGTCGATCTGGTCCAGCGCAATGTTGGCCGGCGGCGACACGCCGCCGAGCGCGGCGAAATGTTTGGCCGCGAACTTGTCGAACGCGAGATGCGAGGAGGCCGAGCCCGATCCGGTGAACGGCACGCCGCGCGCCTCGCACATCACCTGCAATTCGCCGTTCTCGGCGCGCCCGCCGTGCAGGCCGAGCACCAGCACGCGGTTCTCCGCCCTGGCCTGGTCGAGCGCCTGCTGCAACGGAATGCCTGACGTGCCCGGCTTGAACTCGTCCTCGAATGGGCGGGCATGTTCGAGCAGCTGTCTGGACTGCACGACATGCACCTTGTCCTCCACATCCCACCACCAGAGATCGGCCTCGGGCAGCGCCTGATGCAGCGCCTGGGCTGAGGCGACCGAAACCAGACGTTCGCGATTGGAGCCGCCGAAAAGGATGGTGATGCGCATGTTCTTTGGTCCGTCACCTGTCTGTGTTCGTCATTCCGGGGGCGATGCGAAGCATCGAACCCGGAATCTCGAGATTCCGGGCTCTCGCTTCGCGAGCCCCGGAATGACACTCACGCGGGAATTCCGATCCGCTTGATTTCCCAGTGTAGCTCAATTCCGGAATTTGCCTTCACCCGTTCACGCACGGTCTCGCCCAGCGTCTCGATGTCGTGCGCGGTGGCGTCACCCGTGTTGATCAGGAAATTGCAATGCATCTCGGAGACCTCGGCACCGCCGACGCGCAGGCCGCGGCAGCCGGCAGCATCGACCAGCTTCCAGGCGGAATCGCCGGGCGGATTCTTGAAGGTCGAGCCGCCGGTCTTTTCGCGGATCGGCTGCGCGGTCTCGCGATGGGTTTGCACTTCCGCCATGCGCGCGCGGATCGCCTCGGCATCCCTGATCTCACCGCGGAAACGCGCGGAGGTGAAGATGATCGAGGGATCGACGCCGCTGTTGCGGTAGACGAACTTCATGTCGGCATTGGAGAAGACGTGCTTCGCGCCGTCGCGCCCGACGCCTCGGGCCTCGATCAACACGTCCCTGGTCTCGCCGCCATTGGCGCCCGCATTCATGCGCAACGCGCCGCCGATCGTGCCGGGAATGCCGAAATAGAATTCGAGCCCGCCGATATTGGCGGACGCGGCGACTTCCGCCACGCGCTTGTCGAGCGCGGCCGCGCCCGCGGTGACGACATCGCCGCTCGCGCTCGCCTCGCCGAAGGCGCGCGGCGCCAGACGGACCACCACGCCAGCCATGCCGCCGTCGCGCACGATCAGGTTGGAGCCGACGCCGACGACATAGACGGGAATGTCGCTTGCGAGATGCGCGAGGAAGTAGGCGAGATCGTCCTCGTCCGCCGGCGTGAACAGCACCTGCGCCGGACCGCCGACGCGAAACCAGGTGAGCTCGGCCAGCGACTGGTTCGCCAGCAGCCGACCGCGAAGATCGGGCATCGCGGCTTTGAGGTCGGGTGTGATGTCGGGGAAGCCCACTGCCCTACCCCAGCGCCTTCAATTCGCCGGGCAGCGCATATGCCCATTGCGTGATGTTGCCGGCGCCAAGGCACACGACGAGATCGCCCGACTTCGCCACGCCCTTGACGATGCCAGCGAGATCGGACGCCGTCGACAGCGGGATGACCTCGCGGTGGCCGTGGGCGCGCAGGCCCGCGGCGAAATGGTCGCGGTCGATGCCCTCGATCGGCGTCTCGCCTGCTGCGTAGACCTCGGCGACGATCACCGCATCGGCGTCGTTGAAGCAGGTGCAGAATTCCTCGAACAGCGACTGCAGACGGGTATAGCGATGCGGCTGCACGACGGCGACGATCTTGCCGTTGGTGGATTCCCGCGCCGCCTTCAGCACCGCCGCGATCTCGACCGGATGATGGCCGTAATCGTCGATGACGGTGACGCCGTTCCATTCTCCGGTCTTGGTGAAGCGGCGCTTGACGCCGCCGAAGCCGGCGATCGCCTTGCGGATTGCCTCGTCCGACACGCCGAGCTCGCGCGCGACCGCAATCGCGGCCGTCGCGTTGGAGGCATTGTGGCGTCCCGGCATCGGCAGCATGAGATTGGAGATCTCGTGCACGGCGCCCGTCTTGCGATCGCGGAAGGCAACCTTGAACTTCGATCCGCCGCCCATCGGGGTGAGGTCGACGAAGCGCACATCGGCCTGCGGATTCTCGCCATAGGTGATGATGCGCCGATCCTCGATCTTGCCGACGAGAGTCTGCACTACGGGATGATCGATGCACATCACGGCAAAGCCGTAGAATGGCAGGTTCTCGACGAAATGGCGGAATGCGTCCTGCACCGCCTCGAAGGTCTTGAAGTGATCGAGATGCTCGGGATCGACATTGGTGACGATCGCGACCTCGGTCGGCAGCTTCAGGAACGTGCCGTCGCTCTCGTCGGCTTCGACTACCATCCAGTCGCCCGCACCGAGACGCGCGTTGGAGCCGTAGGCGTTGATGATGCCCCCGTTGATCACGGTGGGATCGAGGCCGCCGGCGTCGAGCAGCGTCGCGACCATCGTGGTCGTGGTGGTCTTGCCGTGGGTGCCGGCGATGGCAACGCAGCTCTTCAGCCGCATCAGCTCGGCCAGCATCTCGGCGCGGCGCACCACAGGGATACGCCGTTCGCGCGCCGCGGTCAGTTCCGGATTGTCGCGCTTGATCGCGGTGGAGACCACGACGACCTCGGCGCCGTCGACGTTCTCCGCCTTGTGGCCGACCGAGACCCTCGCGCCGTTCTTGCGCAGGCGGTCAAGATTGTAATTGTCGGAGGCGTCGGACCCCTGCACGGAATAGCCGAGATTGAGCAGCACTTCGGCGATGCCGCTCATGCCGATCCCGCCGATCCCGACGAAGTGGATGGGTCCGATCTCGCGCGGCAGTCTCATGCTCTATTCCCTGACCTCGCCGCCGGAGAAGGCGGCATCTGGCGAAGGTCACGGCAAATCAGCCGCGCGCCTTTCCTACTGGATGCCCCGCTTTAGAAGGCGAAGACAAGGGCTTTTTCGCGTCAGATTCCCGCGATTTTGGCCACCAGATCGGCCAGCCGCTCAGCCGCATCGAGCCGGCCGGCGCCGCGGGCGGCCTGCGCCATGGCGGCAAGGCGCGCGGGCTCGGCGGCGAAGGCGGAGATCTCGGCGGCGAGGCGATCGGAGGAAAACTCGGTCTGCGGAATGCGGATCGCACCGTCGACTTTGGCCAGCACGCCGGCATTGGCGAACTGGTCCTGGTCGATTGCGCCCGGTAGCGGCACCAGGATCGAGGGCCGCCCGATCGCGGCGAGTTCGGCCACGGTGCCCGCGCCTGAGCGCGACACCACCAGATGGTTGGAGGCCAGCCGTGCCGGTAGATCGGTGAAAAACGGCGCAAGCTCGGCCTTGATCTTCAGCCTGTCGTAGACCGCACGCACGCGCGCCATGTCCTCGTCACGCACCTGCTGGGTGAGGACGAGCCGGCCCCACAGTTCGGGCTCGAGGCGCTCGATCGCGCCCGGCACGATGTCGGCCATGATGCGCGCGCCCTGGCTGCCGCCGACGACGAGCAGCCGCAGCGGGCCGTTCACTTCAGGCGCAGCGTATGGCACGCCAGCTGCGGCGAGAATCGCCGGACGCATCGGCGTGCCGACCGTCGTGGTCTTGCCTGATAGCGCCGGATCGCGATCGAGCACGCCAGGCAATGAAGTGGCGATGGCGCGGACGCGGCTCGACAGGAACCGGTTGGCGCGGCCGAGCACCGCATTGGCGTCATGGATGATGCCGGGCACGCCCGCGAATTTTGCCGCGACCAGCGGCGGCAGCGTCGGATAGCCACCGAAGCCGACGACAGCGACCGGCTTCAATCGCTTGATCAAGCTGTAGGCGGACAGCGTGCCGGCCGCGAGCGTCAGGCCGGCATAGGCGAGCTGCAGCGGATTGCGTCCACGCGCAGTCTCGCTCGAGACGACGTCGATCATGTCCTTGGTGAACAGCCCACTGTAGCGCAGCGCGCGCTCGTCGGTGACGAGGCGGACACGGAATCCGCGCCGGATCAGCTCGACGCTGAGCGCCTCGGCCGGAAACAGATGGCCGCCGGTGCCGCCCGCGGCGAGAAGAATCAGGGGGGAGGTGTCCATGGAGAGGAGTTTTACAGGGACTTTCCCGCCATTGCGAGCCGGTGCTCGTGCCCCGGGCGCAGCGCAGCGCGCCGCCCTTCGCGGCGTGGTGCGCTGCTGAACCGGGGCCCATGGCTGCGGCATTCTGGGTCCCGGATCTGCGCTTCGCTTGTCAGGGACACGAGAGCAATCACGCGTAGCTGCGCATCGCCTCGGCGTGGCCGCTTGCCTCGACCTCGGTGCGCGGGCGCAGCCGCGTCAGCGCCAGCATCATGCCGACACCATAGGCCAGCGACACGATCGAGGAGCCGCCATAGGAGATGAAGGGCAGCGTCATGCCCTTGGCGGGGATGAGCTGGAGATTGACCGACATGTTGATCGCGGCCTGCACGCCGAACAGGATCGCAAGCCCCGAGGCCGCGAAGCGCGAGAACATGTCTTCGTTGGCATAGGCGCGCGACAGCGTGCGGATGACGACGAAAGCAAACAGTGCCAGCATTGCGAGGCACAGGATGATGCCGAACTCTTCGGCGGCAACCGCGAACACGAAGTCGGTGTGGCTGTCCGGCAGGCTGCGCTTGGCGATGCCCTCGCCCGGCCCGAGCCCGAACCAGCCGCCGTTGTAGAAGGCTTCCATCGCGGTATCGACCTGAAAGGTGTCGCCCGAGGCCGGATTCATGAAGCGCTTGATGCGGCCGGCGACGTGAGGAACAAAAAGGTAGGCGCTGAACAGTCCGGCGGCGCCGAGGCCGGCGAGCCCGAACACCCAGATCATCCGCATGCCCGCGATGAAGAACAGCGAGCCCCACACCATCAAGATCAGCATGGTCTGGCCGAAATCCGGTTCCATCACCAGAAGCGAAACCAGCATCAAGAGCAGCACCAGCGCCATCGAGGTTGCCGGCATTTCTGGCCGCCTGGTGGATTCCGCGAACAGCCAGGCGGCCATGACGACGAACGACGGTTTTGCGATTTCGGAGGCCTGGATGTTGAGGCCAAGCAGCGTGATCCAGCGCCGCGAGCCCTTTACTTCGGGGCCGATCGCGAGCGTCAGCACGATCAGGACGATGCTGACCGCGAAGATGATCAGCGCGCTGCGGCGGATCGCGCGCGGCGACAGGAAGGAGACCCCGAGCAGCACGATGCAGGACGGCACCAGGAACAGCACGTGGCGGCTGAAGAAGTGGAAGGGATCGAGCCCGATGCGGGTCGCAACGGGCGGGCTCGCCGCCAGCGACAGGATCACACCGGTCAGCATCAGCGCCAGGATGGCACCCATCAGCGGCTTGTCGACGGTCCACCACCACTCGGAAAAGGGGGTGCGTTCTTCACGGGAGAGCATGGCGGCCGCTTTCGGACAGAGGTCGGTCCATTGGTCGCCGAGGTTGGTTACCGCAGGGTTAAGGAAACGCGGATGACTGGAGATGATCTCAGCCGTCGCCGCAAAACACCTGTCATGCCCCGGCTTGACCGGGGCATCCAGTACGCCGCAGCCCCTCGGCTCAAGCGCCGCCTCTGGAATACTGGGTCGCCCGGTCAAGCCGGACGACGACAGCGGAGCAAGAACCAGCAGCGCGCCTCACACCACCGGCTTCACACCCGGCAGCGCCTGCGCCAGATCGCGGAACCTGGTGCCGCGGATCTCGAAATTGCGGTACTGGTCGAAGGAGGCGCAGGCGGGCGACAGCAGAACGACCGAGTCGGTGATGCCTGACGCCTCCGCGTCGCGTGCGGCTTGCTCGACGGCGACGTCGAGCGTCTGGCTGATCTCGTGCGGCACCTGCGTGCCGAGCGTGCCGGAAAATTCCTGCGCGGCCTCGCCGATCAGATAGGCTTTTCGGATGCGCGGGAAGTAGCCGGTGAGGCCAGTGATTCCGCCGGCCTTCGGCTTGCCGCCCGCGATCCAGAAGATGTCCGAAAAGGACGACAGCGCGTGCGCGGTGGCGTCTGCATTGGTGCCCTTGGAGTCGTTGACGAACAGCACGTTGCCGCGGCGGCCGACCTGCTCCATGCGATGTGCAAGGCCCGGAAAGCTGCGCAGGCCGTTCTGCAAGACATCGAGGCTGATGCCCATCGCGAGCGCGGCGGCGGCCGCACACGCCGCGTTCTGAGCATTGTGCAGACCGCGCAGAGAACCGATGCCGCCGAGCTTGGCGA
Source organism: Bradyrhizobium sp. MI1.10 (assembly GCF_055811035.1). Classification (NCBI taxonomy): domain Bacteria; kingdom Pseudomonadati; phylum Pseudomonadota; class Alphaproteobacteria; order Hyphomicrobiales; family Nitrobacteraceae; genus Bradyrhizobium; species Bradyrhizobium sp. MI1.10. The sequence goes on along the minus strand of NZ_JBVVPN010000040.1, from coordinate 50,065 downwards.
CTTCGCTGCGGGCACCACCGGAGGTCCGCACGATATTGCCATGCTCGACATGGATGCCGCTGGCCAGCGGATTCCTGACCGAGATACGCACGACGTTCTTGCCGGTGCGATCGAGCCGGTCGGCGATATCGCGGCAAAAACCGTCGTCGACGCCGACGATCGCGGTGCCGCCGGCCTGCACACCGGCAACGAGGCGTTCCTTCACCGCAGCGTAATGCGCGATGGTGCCGTGGCGATCGATGTGGTCCTCGCTGACATTGAGCAGAATGCCGACGGAGGGATCGAGCGAGGGCGTGAGGTCGATCTGGTAGGACGACATCTCGATGACGTGGACGCGGCCCATGCCCGGCGGCTCCAGCGACAGGATCGCGGTGCCGATATTGCCGCCCATCTGGGTGTCATAGCCGGCCACTTTGGTCAGGTGCGCGATCAAAGCCGTCGTGGTCGATTTACCATTGGTGCCGGTGATGGCGACGAACGGCGCATCCGGCGCGTGGCGGCGCCGCTCGCGGCAGAACAACTCGATGTCGCCGATCACCTCGATAGCGGCCTCGCGCGCCTTCAGCACGCTCCAATGCGGCACCGGGTGGGTCAGCGGCACGCCGGGCGCGAGCACAAGTGCGGCGAAATTCGCCCAGGAGACGTTGCGCAGATCAGCCGTGATGAAGCCCGCTTGCGCGGCCTTGGCGACGTTCTCGGCGCTGTCGTCGGCGGCGATCACCTCGGCGCCTCCCGCCTTCAACGCGTGGCAGGACGCGAGCCCCGAGCCGCCGAGGCCGAACACCGCGACCGTCTTGCCGGCAAAGGACGTGACGGGGATCATGATTGGGCCCCTGTCATTCCGGGGCGACGCGTTAGCGTCGAACCCGGAATCTCGAGATTCCGGGTTCTCGCTTCGCGAGCCCCGGAATGACAGCAAAATTGAAACACGGCGACCATCATCACCGCAGCTTCAGCGTCGACAAGCCGGCGAGCGCCAGCATCACCGAGATGATCCAGAACCGGATCACGATCTGCGGCTCGGTCCAGCCGAGCTGCTCGAAATGGTGATGGATCGGCGCCATCCGGAAGATGCGTTTTCCCGTCATCTTGAACGACACCACCTGCACGATGACGGAGACCGCCTCCAGCACGAACAGGCCGCCGATCACCGCGAGCACGATCTCGTGCTTCACCGCGACCGCGATCGCACCGAGCATGCCGCCGAGCGCGAGCGAGCCGGTATCGCCCATGAAGATCGAGGCCGGCGGCGCGTTGAACCAGAGGAAGCCGAGGCCCGCGCCCAGCAGCGCGCCGCAGAGCACGGCGAGCTCGCCGGTGCCCGCGACATATTTGATCTGGAGATAGTCGGCGAACACCGCGTTGCCGGCGAGATAGGCGATCATCGCAAAGCTCGCCGCCGCGATCATCACGGGCACAATGGCAAGGCCGTCGAGACCGTCGGTCAGGTTCACCGCGTTGCCGGCGCCGACGATGACGAAGGCACCGAACACGACGAAGAACCAGCCGAAATGCAGCACGGTGTCCTTCAGGAACGGAATCGTCAGCGCGGTCGACGCGGGATCGCGGTTCAGCCGTACCAGCGCGTAGCAGGCAACCAGCGCGATCGCCGCCTCGATCAGCAGGCGAAGCTTGCTGCCGAAGCCGGTCGTGGTCTGCTTGGTCACCTTGAGATAATCGTCATAGAAGCCGACGAAGCCGAAACCGAGCGTCACCGCCAGTACGATCCAGACGTAAGGGTTGAGCGGATTGGCCCACAGCACCGTGCCGACCGTGAGGCCGGACAGGATCATCAGCCCACCCATGGTGGGCGTGCCTTTTTTGGCGAGATGCGATTGCGGACCATCGGCCCGGATCGGCTGCCCCTTGCCTTGCCGGATGCGCAGATGGTCGATGATCCAGGGGCCGAACAGGAACACGAACAGCGCGCCGGTGACGACGGCGCCGCCGGTGCGGAAGGTGATGTAGCGGAAGACGTTCAGGAAGGTGCGAACGGCACCGAAGCCCGGAAATGTATTGGAGAGCTCGATCAGCCAGTAAAACATTCAGACGGTCCTATGGCGCCTTTGCACGCGCCTTGATCTTGGCCTTGTCAACCTGCCTCACGCGCATTCGCTGGTCTTCATCATGGGGTCGGGCGACCTCTAAAGAAAACGAACGGCTTCGCGCCGGAAAGAGTGGGATTCCGAAACAGCGCCTTCCAAGCAGTTTACGCCCTTGCCTGCAAGGCGGCCACTAGGCCCGGCACAAACTTGTTGACCCAGAACATCTTCTTGCTGCCCTTGACAACCACGACATCGCCTGCCCTCAGCAGATTTGCGACCTCGCCCGGCTTCAGCGTGACGGGGTCGTCATGCCAGCCGAGGCCCTTGCCGGCTGGAAGCACCTCGAACAGGTGACGCATCAGCGGCCCCACGCAATAGACGCCGTCGATGCCGTCGAGATGCCTGGCGAGGTCGGTGTGGTAGGCCGGCGCACCGTCGCCCAGCTCCAGCATGTCGCCGAGCACGGCAATGCGGCGGCCGCCGGTCGTGTTGCGCGCCTGCAAGCTTTGCAGCGCGGCAGCCACGCTGGCCGGATTGCCGTTGAAGCTGTCGTCGATCACGGTGACGCCACCGACTGCCTGCTCGACGCCACGGCCGGTCATGATGCCGACCCGGTCGAGCTTGATCGCAAGCGTCGCCGCATCGAGGTTGGCCGCACGGATCGAAGCGAGCGCGGCGAGCGCATTCTGGACTCGGTGCGGCGCGCCCGGCGTCAGGCTGAACGCGATCTCTTTCTTGCCCAGCGCGGCCACGACCTGCCAGCTGTCGCCATGCGGCGCGTGCGCGACCTCGTGCACCTCGGCTTTCTCGCCGAAGCGTATGACCTTGCCCTTCCAGTCCGGCGCCTTGATCCCGGCGGGCAGCACCAGCACGCCTTCCGCGGGCAGGCCGAGTGCAATCGACACCTTCTCGCGGCGGATGGCTTCGAGCGAGCCGAGCTTCTCCAGATGCACCGGCTGGACGTTGACGACGAGCGCGACCGTCGGACGCGTCAGTTCGCTGAGCCGCGCGATCTCGCCGGCCTGGTTCATGCCCATCTCGACGACCCAGAGACTGGCATCGGGCCGCGCATTGCACAGCGTCAGCGGCACGCCCCAGAAATTGTTGAAGCTCGACGGGCTGGCATAGGCATTGGGGTAGGCCGCGAGGAATTCCTTGGTGCTGGTCTTGCCCGCGCTGCCGGTGAGCCCGATCACCGGCCCGTTGAAGCGGGGGGGGGGGGGGGGGGGGGGGGCCCCCCCGCCCCCCGCCCCCCCGGGGGGGGGGGCGGGGGGGGGGGGGGGGGGGGGGGGGCGCGCGGGGGGGGCGGGGGG
>NZ_JBVVPN010000040.1:9951-46697 GCF_055811035.1 Bradyrhizobium sp. MI1.10 | reverse complement strand
GTTGACGCGGGCGGGGGGGTATTTGTTTGTGGGGTCGGGCGGTCGAATTGCGTTGGTGGGGGCGTGGCGCGGGCGGCCGTGGCGCCCGACCCCGGGCGCGTTGACGGGCGCGGGGGCCGCGCGCGCTAGACCCCAGAGACCGTCGATCAGCGTGTCCTTGACGACGATCTGGGGAATGCGGATGCCCGCGATCTCGTGCGGCACGATCATCGCGACCGCGCCTGAGGCTTCCGCCTTGTCCGCGAACTCCCAGCCGTCACGCGCGCTGGCGAAGGCCGAGATGAACCCGCCGCTCGGCGTGCCGCTCAGCGCGACGAACAGGCTGCCCGGTTTCACCAGCCGGCTGTCCTGGGTGATGAAGTCGATCGGCGTGTCCGGGAACGATCCGGCGGCGCCTAGCGCACGCGCCACTTCGGCCACCGTCCATATGGGCGCGCTCATGCAATCCTCGACGCTAGTGCGGCGGCGACCGCCTCGTGATCACTGAAGGGCAAAACCTCTCCGCCGACGATCTGCCCGGTCTCGTGGCCCTTGCCGGCGATGAGCAGCGCATCGCCATCTTCCAATTCCTCGATCGCGGTACGGATCGCCGCGGCCCGGTCGCCGATTTCGCGAGCGCCCTTGGCGGCGGCGAGGATTTCGGCGCGGATCGATTCCGGCTCCTCGCTGCGCGGATTGTCGTCGGTGATGATGATGCCGTCGGCGTTGCCGGCTGCGATTTCGCCCATGATCGGACGCTTGCCGGCATCGCGGTCGCCGCCGGCACCGAACACGACGACCAACCTGCGCTTCGCGTAGGGACGCAGCGCCTGCAGCGCCTTCGCCAGCGCATCGGGCTTGTGCGCGTAGTCGACGAAGATCGGCGCGCCGTTGCGCTCGCCGACGCGCTCGAGCCGCCCCTTGGCGCCTTCGAGACCTTCGAGGCTCGCAAACACATTTGCGGCGTCGCTGCCGGTGCCGATGGCGAGACCGGCCGACACCAGCGCATTCTCGATCTGGAATTCGCCGACCAGCGGCAGCCGGATCGCATATTGCTTGCCGCGATGTTCGAGCGCGAGCACTTGCGAAAACCCTTCGACCTCCGCACCGGCGAGACGAATGCCCTCGCCTGCCCCGTCGCCCTTGCGACCGACCGCCATCACGCGCAAGCCGCGCGACTTTGCGGCGTCGATTGCCTCCGCCGAGCAATCATGATCGGCCGAGATCACGGCCGCGCCCCCCGGCGGGACAAGTTCGCGGAACAGCCTGAGCTTGGCCGCGAGATAATGCGCGACGGTCGGATGGTAATCCATGTGGTCGCGAGAGAGATTTGTGAAGCCGCCGGCGGACACGCGCACGCCGTCAAGGCGATATTGGTCGAGCCCGTGCGAAGAGGCCTCGAACGCGAGATGCGTGACGCCCTCGCGCGCGATCTCGTCCAACTGCCGGTGCAGCGCGATCGGGTCGGGCGTCGTCAGCGAGCCGTAGACGGTGCGCTTCGGCGAAACGAGGCCGATGGTTCCGATGCTGGCGGAGGCGTGCCCGAGCCGCTCCCAGATCTGCCGGGTGAATGCGGCCACCGAGGTCTTGCCGCTGGTACCGGTCACCGCCGCAATTGTCGCGGGCTGCGCGGGAAAAAATCTTGCCGCGGCCAGCGCCAGCGCGCGGCGCGGATTGGCCACCGTGATGAACGGCACCTTGCAGCCATCAGGCACATGGTCGCCGACAACCGCCACCGCGCCTGCGGCAATCGCGGCATCGACGAAGCGCGCACCGTCGGTCTTGCTGCCCGCAAGTGCGAAGAAGAGATCGCCCCGCCTGACCGCGCGGCTGTCGAGGGCAACGCCGGTCACATCGAGGGCCGCGACGGCGGGCTCGATTGCGGCGTCATTGCCTAGGAGGTCGCGCAGCTTCATGGTCTTCCAGTCGACATGTCGGACCGGATCGCCGAATCTCCAGGGAAATCCCGACTCAGCAGCGGCAACGGCCCACCCGGTTGATTACTGGGTTGTCCTGGATGCTGCAAGAATAAGGCGGTCGGACGGCGGCAGGTCAAACCGCGGCTCGACACCCAGAAGCGGCGCGATCCGCTCGATCACCTTGCCGCCGGTCGGCACCGCGTTCCAGCCCGAGGTGATGAAACCATGGGTTTCGGGCAGGGCCTGTGGCTCGTCCAGCATCACCAGGATCTGATACTTTGGATTGTCGGAGGGCATGATCGCCGTGAAGGAGTTGAGCACCCGCTTCTTGGCGTAGCGGCCATTGATGACTTTCTCGGACGTGCCGGTCTTGCCGCCAACATAATAGCCCTTGACGTCCGCTTGTCGCGCCGACCCGACCTCCGCATTGAGCCGCATCAGATACCGCATCTTGTCGCTGGTCTCTTGCTTGATCACGCGCTTGGCCATCGCCGCCGCTTCAGCTTCGCTTCGCTTCATGAATGTCGGGGGAATCAAGTAGCCACCGTTCATCAGCGCGTTGATGCCCATCACCGCCTGGAGCGGCGCCACCGACAGGCCTTGGCCGAACGCGATGGTGACCGTGTTCAGCTCGCTCCAGCGGCGCGGCACCAGCGGCGCCGCGCTCTCGGGCAGCTCGGTGCGCAGCCGCGTCAACTGGCCCATCTTGGCCAGGAACGCCTTGTGCGCCTCGACTCCCTGGCCGAGCGCGATCCGCGCGGCGCCGATGTTGGAGGAGTAATAGAACACTTCCTTGGTGTTGATGAAACGTCCGAGCGAATGGCTGTCATGGATGGTGAACTTGCCGTAGTGCAGGTTCCCCCGTGCATCCCACATCGAGTTCAAATTAATCTTGCCGGAATCGAGCGCCATCGCCAGCGTAAACGCCTTGAAGGTCGAGCCCATCTCGTAGACGCCGGTGGTCAGGCGATTGATGCGGTCGGGGTCGTGCGCTTCCTTCGGATTGTTGGGATCGAAGTCCGGCAGGGAGACCATCGCCACGATCTCTCCGGTCTTGACGTTGGAGACGATGCCGGAGGCGGCCTTGGCGTGGTATTTCTCCTTGGCCTTCAGGAGCTCGTCACGCAGTGCGTGCTCGACGCGCAGATCGACCGAGAGCTCGATCGGCTTTTGCAGCCGGTCGGTGGCAAAGCCCGCGCGGTGGAGATCGGCGAGCCCCTGATTGTCGAGCCACTTCTCCATGCCGGCGATGCCCTGGTTGTCGATGTTGACGAGACCGATGAGGTGGGCGACCTCGTTGCCGGTAGGATAGACGCGCTTGTTCTCGCGCAGGAAGCCGATGCCGGGAATGCCGAGCTTGTGGATATCCTGCTGCTGCTTCGCCGTAATCTCGCGCTTGAGCCAGACGAAGCCCTTGCGCGTCTTCAGGCGCTCGCGCACCTCGGCCTCATCGAGGTCGGGCACGGTGGCGGTCAGAAGCTCGATCGCCTCGTCCTTGTCGATGATGCGGCGCGGCTCGCCGAACAGGCTCGACGCCTTGACGTCGGTCGCGAGGATCGCGCCGTTGCGATCGACGATGTCGGGCCGCGCGGTCGCGACCACCTCCTGTGCCGCGGCGCGGCGCGCGCCGTGGGCGTCGGCGCCGATCGCGAACATCACGAGCCGGCCGCCGATCAGGGCGTAGACCGCGCCGAAGGCGAGCATCGCCAGGCCGACGCGCGCCCGCGCCTTGGCGGCGCGATCGACGTTGCGCCCGTACAGCAGACTGCGGATCAGCCGTTGCCGCCAGGGCTCGGTCGGCTTTCCTACAGGTTTGGCCGGGGTCACAGCACTCATGGCTTGTCCTCGGGCTGAGGCACGGAGCCCGTCACGTTATCGGGATCGCTCGCGGCTTCGATGGTATTGAGCATGGCGCCGATCGGATCCGGCTCGCCCGGCCTGAACATCCGCGGCGGACGCTCGGGCAAGTTCTTCAGTGAATCATATTGCGTGCCGTTGACCGGCTTGAGCTGCAGATGCCGGTCGGACAGGCCCTGCAGGCGCAGCGGCGCATCGAGCTTCGCCCATTCGGAGCGCAGCGCCGCGATCGCATCGCGCTGCTCGCGGATCTCCGCATGCAGCCGCAGCACCTTTTCGGTGCGCGCCGTGGAGTCCATCTTGATCCTATAGACATAGGCCGCCGCGAAGATCAGCGCGCCAATGACGAGCAGGTGGATGAAGCGCATGCGCTAGCCACCTCTCATGACGTCGGAGAGTTTTGGCCAGGACGATTGCTCGCGATCGTCCTGCGCAGGCGCCGAGGTGCGCTCGGCGGCGCGCAGCTTTGCCGACCGCGCCCGCGGGTTATGCGCGACTTCGTCCTCGCCCGCGATCACCGGCCGCCGCGTCAGGAGCTGGAAGCTCGGCACCGCCTGCGACACTTCCGGAAGATGGCGTGAACCGCCACCCGTCTTGCTGCGCTCGGCGAAGAAATTCTTGACGATGCGGTCTTCCAGCGAATGGAACGAGACGACCACGAGTCGACCACCGGGCTTGAGCACACGCTCGGCAGCGATGAGCGCGTTCTGGAGTTCCTCGAGTTCTTCATTGACGAAGATGCGCAGGGCCTGGAACGTCCGCGTCGCCGGGTGAATATCGCCGGGCTTGGAACGAACCACCCTGCCGACGAGATCGGCGAGCGCGCGTGTGGTCGTGAACGGCGTCTCCTGCCGGTCGGCGACGACGGCGCGGGCGATCCGGCGCGACTGCCGCTCTTCGCCGAGGAGATAGATGATGTCGGCGAGATCGCCTTCCGAGGCGCGCGCGACGACATCGGCCGCAGTCGGGCCCGCCTGCCCCATCCGCATGTCGAGCGGACCATCGAGGCGGAACGAGAAGCCGCGGCCGGCCTGGTCGAGCTGCATCGAGGACACCCCGACGTCCATCACGACGCCGTCGATGCCATCGACGCCTTGAGCCGCGCAGATTTCGGCGAGGTTGGAGAAGCGATCTTCAACCAGCGTCAGCCGGCCCGCCGAGCGTTCGACCAGCTCGGCGCCGCCTGCGATCGCAGTACGGTCGCGATCAATGGCAATCACCCGGGTTCCCGGCATGTCGAGGATCGCGCGGCTGTAGCCGCCCGCGCCAAAGGTCGCGTCGATGTAAAGGCCGCCCTCGCGTGGGGCGAGGTGGTCGATGGCCTCACGGCCAAGAACGGGGATGTGCGGAGCCGAGCTCATGCGCCAAGCCTGCCGATCGCCCCGCCGGACTCCCAAGTGAGATCGGGGACGAACAAGCTCATAACGCCTCGAATAATTCCGCGTCGCGGCGGTTCCACGACCCAATCCCCGTCCAGCATGGTTACCGTGCCCGATCGTCCCGGGCCACCAACCCAGTATTCCCTTTGGAATTTGTCGGGCAGCCATGGGATTTCGAGCCAAAATACGCTTTGGCCGCCTCCGGACGCGGGTCGGCTCTTCATCTCTCAGTAACGGCCCTTAGCGTTAAGAAAGCGTTGATCGGCTCGCGACAAGTCGAAAAGCTGACGCGGCGGTGATGCTTCATCCACACACATGCGCCAAAATGCATCCGTTAACCTCGTCGCGCGGTTGCGCACGGTGGAGGGTAAAGGAATAGTAAAGAGAAGGGCTTGGCCCACTCTCTGTCTGTCTCGAGCTGTTTATGTCGTCCGGTTCGTCCACGCCGTCTGGATCTGATTCGAAGCGTCAACGCGTTCTCCCGGTTCCCAAGGCCGCCGCGAACATGCGGACGTTCGAGCCGGATTCCTCGATCGTCTCCGACATCATCCCCTCACCGAACCACGGCGACCGCAACAAGGGCCGGCAGCCCGACATGATCGTGCTGCATTACACCGGCATGCCCGACGTCGAAGGTGCGCTGGCGCGGCTCTGCTCGGCTGGCACCGAGGTGTCGGCACATTATGTCGTGCTGGAGGACGGCCGCATCGTGCAATGCGTGCCGGAGGCCAGGCGTGCCTGGCATGCCGGCGTCTCGTCCTGGTCCGGCGAGGACGACATCAATTCCTGCTCGATCGGGATCGAGATCGTCAATCGCGGCCACGATTGGGGCTATCCGGAGTTTCCGCTGCGCCAGATCGCCGCCGTGATCGCGCTGTGCCGCGGCATCATGCTCCGCCGCAAGGTGCCCGCGCACCGGGTTCTCGGCCATTCCGACGTGGCGCCTGCGCGCAAGAAAGATCCCGGCGAAAAATTTCCGTGGCATTCGCTGGCCAATTCCGGGGTCGGCCACTGGGTCACGCCCGCGCCGGTCGTACGCGGCGAGAGCCTGATGCTCGGCACCATCAGCGACGAGGTGCTGAGCCTGCAGCAGGCGCTCGCCAGATACGGCTACGGCGTTCCCCTCACCGGCAAATACGACGGCGCGACCATGGAAGTCGTCACCGCGTTCCAGCGCCATTTCCGCCCGGCGCGACTGGATGGGGTCGCGGATCACTCGACGCTGTCGACCTTGCAGGCACTGTTGGGAAGCTTGCCGGCGGAGGGAACGACGGTCGCGTCGAAGTGACGGCGACTGCCACGCACCCCGTCATTGCGAGCGAAGCGAAGCAATCCAGACTGCCTCCGCGGAAGCAGTCTGGATTGCTTCGTCGCAAGCGCTCCTCGCAATGACGGAGTATGTGGCGACTACTCCATCTCCCGCATCCTTCGCGCATAAAGTCGTCGCAGCGGCTCGAGCTGCGTCGCTTCCGTCGCCGCGCGATAGGCCTCGCGCGCCTCCTCATTGCGGCCGAGCCGCCGCAATAGATCCGCCCGCACCGCTGGCAGCAGCTCGTAGCCATGAAGCCCGCCGCGTGCGGCGGTCGCATCCACGAGATCGAGTGCGCGCGCGGGCCCATCGACCATCGACACCGCCGCCGCGTGGTTAAGCTCGATCACCGGAGATGGGTTGATCCGCAGCAGGACCTCGTAGAGCCCGGCAATCTGCGGCCAGTCTGTCTGCTCATAGCTCGGCGCACGCGCATGCAGCGCGGCGATCGCGGCTTGTACTGCGTAGGGCTGCGGCCGGCCGGGCACGCGCAGCGCGTCGTCGACCAGGCGCAGACCCTCCTCGATCTGTGCATGGTCCCACCGCGAACGATCCTGCTCTTCCAGCAGCACGATGTCGCCGGCGGGGGTCTGGCGCCCTGCGCGGCGCGCATCGTGCAGCAGCATTAGCGCCAGCAGGCCCTTGATCCCGGCGCGATCGGGTAACAGCCGGTCGAGCAAGCGGCCAAGCCGGATCGCCTCGGCCGCAAGATCGGGCCGCATCAAATCCGCACCCGACGTCGCCACATAGCCTTCGGTGAAGACCAGATAGATCACGGCAAGCACACCGTCGAGCCGCGGCACCAGCGTGTCGCGCTCGGGGACCTCATAGGGAATGCCGGCGAGCCTGATCTTCTGCTTGGCGCGGACCAGACGCTGCCCCATCGCCTCCTCGCTGACGAGAAAGGCGCGCGCGACCTGCGCCGTGGAGAGCCCGCAGACGGTGCGCAGCGTCAGCGCGACCTGGACTTCGGGCGCAAATGCAGGATGGCAGCAGGTGAAGATCAGCCGCAGCATATCGTCGTCGAGCGTCGCCGGCGGCTCGGCGGGCGCTTGCGCGTTCAGCTCGAGCTCGTGCACGAGCGCCTGCTCCTTGCCGCGGAAGACGGCCTGGCGCCTGATACGGTCGATCGCCTTGTGCCTGGCGACATTGACCAGCCAGGCACGCGCATTGTCGGGGACCTCGCACGCCGGCCAGCGCTCCAGTGCCACCGCAAAGGCGTCCTGGAGCGCGTCCTCGGCAAGATCGAAATCGCCGACGAGGCGGATCAGCGTGGCCAGCGCCCGCCCCGCCTCGTCGCGGAAAATCTTGTCGATCTCGGACAGTGTCATGCGCCGATGCGCGGCTGCGCCGTCACTTGTCGTAGACCCAGATCGGCCGCACCTCGATCGAACCGATACGCGCCGACGGAATCCGCGATGCAATCTCGATCGCGGTATCGAGATCCTTGGCCTCCACGAGGTAATAGCCGCCGAGCTGCTCGCGCGTTTCGGCAAACGGGCCGTCGGTCGTCAGAGTCTTGCCGTCGCGCACGCGGACCGTCGTCGCAGTCGTGGTCGGCTGCAAACGGTCGCCCGCCTTGAAATTGCCGCTCTGAATGATGCCTTGCGTGAAGGTCTGATATTCCGCCGTCATCTGCTGGCCGGCCGCCGGACGCATATTCGCGTACTCGGCTTCGTTCTGGTAGATCATCAGCAAATATTGCATCGCTTAACTCCTGTTGTTCGGCGGGATCGCCGACATCCAGTCGAACGGGACACACACCAAACGACATCTTCAGGATAAATTATTTGCAGGCCGCATGCGCGGCGATATCAGCTTGACGGAACCGTCATAAATGCCCCATGCCTGCCCCGTCAGTCGGCCGGACGGCCGCTCCGGCAGGTGCCGAAAGGCCGCCGGGGAGGAAAGTCCGGGCTCCCTTGACATACGGTGCCGGATAACGTCCGGCGGGGGCGACCCCAGGGAAAGTGCCACAGAGAACGAACCGCCCGCCTTCGCAGCGCAAGCTGCGTAGGCAGGTAAGGGTGAAAAGGTGCGGTAAGAGCGCACCGCGGCTGCGGCAACGGAGCCGGCATGGTAAACCCCACCGGGAGCAAAACCGAATAGGGACGGCGTAGCGGGCTGTTCGCGAAAGCGATAACGCCGCGGGGCGATGTCAGGCCCGCCGTCCGGGTAGGTTGCTCGAGGCCATGTGCAAACATGGTCCCAGAGGAATGGCCGTCACGTATCGTTCGCGCAAGCGGACGGTGCCTTACAGAACCCGGCTTACAGGCCGGCTGATATCTTGCAACGAGGGGTTCGATGCTGACCGCATCGAGCCCCTCACCATTTGGGCGCTCACTATCCGACGATCTCTTGCAATACGCCCATCAGCGCGTCCGGCGCTGTCACGTTCGGCGCGTGGCTGGCGTCGAGCTCGACAAAACGCCAGCCGTCCTCGCTCCTCGTGCGCCTCGCGAATTGCCCGAACACGTCGCCCGGCGGAATGCGCGTGCAATAGATGTAGCTGCGCGGCATCGCCGGCTCGCTACCTTCGAGCTTCAGCTTTGTCTCGAAACATTTGATCGGCATGTTGATCCGGCGGGCGTTGAGCCAGTCGAGATCGGCCTGCGGCGTGTCCGGCGGCGGCGGGTTCGGCGGGATGCGGTAGCCGTCGCCTGAGCTTGCCGCCTTGCGCATCGGCTCGCGCCCGCCCTCATGGAGATCGAACAGCGACTGGCCGTCACGCGGCACGAAGGCGTCGAGGTAGATCAATTGCGTCACCCGCTCGCGCGCGCGATCGGCGACGCCGGTGGCGACCATGCCGCCATAGCTGTGGCCGAGCAGCACGATGTCGCTGAGATCCTCGAACCTGATGACGTTGAGAATGTCCTGGATATGCGTGTCGAGATCGATCGCGGCACTGGCCAGATGCGCGCGCTCGCCGAGCCCGGTATAGGTCGGCGCAATCAGGCGGTGGCCGGCCTGCGCCATCAGCGGATGCATCTTCTTCCAGGCCCACCCGCCAGACCACGCGCCGTGACAGAGCAGGAAGGTTTTTGAGCGTGCGGCCATCGCCGTTTCCATCGTTCTTGTTTGTACGATGGAGTGTAGCGGGCGAGCGCGCGATGTAAACGCTATGGCTTCTTAAGCCGCGCGAGTGGTCACCTTCACGAGGGCGGGTGCAGGCCGACCAGCTTCGCGCCGCAGCTTGCCCGTCTCAAAACCGTGCATGCCGATCTGCCATTGCAGCCCGACGATGGCACCCTTGGTCGGCTGCAACAGCGCGAGCGAAGCGAACAAGGTCACCGGCAGCCACACCGCCAGTTGCAGCCAAACTGCTGGGGCATAGGCGGTCTCCACCGCGAGGATTGCCGGGACCACGAGATGGCCGACGACGACCATCACGAGATAAGCCGGAAAATCGTCGGCGCGCTGGTGGAACAGCTCCTCGCCGCAATGGTCACAGGTATCCGCCACCTTCAGGAAACGGCCGAACGCATGGCCTTCGCCGCAGTTCGGGCACTTGCCGCGAAATCCGCGCCACATCGCTTTTGCCAGAGAGACTGAACCGGTCGCCATGACCCCACCTCTTCCTTTTCTACGATCCATACAATAATATCTTGTATCCATACATTCAAAGGATATAGGCCTTAATTGCATGGATTGGACCCCTACAATCTCGGAGCTGAGCGGGCCGCGCTATCAGCGCATCGTCGAGGCCATGGAGGCCGACATCGCCGCCGGCCGGCTGGTGCGCGGCGAACAATTGCCGACGCAGCGGGCGCTGGCAAAGGCGCTCGGCGTCGACCTCACCACGGTGACGCGCGCCTACACCGAGGCGCGGCGCCGCGGCATCATGGAGGCCCGGGTCGGCCAGGGCTCGTTCGTGTCGGAGACCAGCGCGCGCCGCGCGGTCGACCTGCCGCATCCCGTCGCGATTGACCTCTCGATGAACGTGCCGCCGCAGCCTCTCGAAGCGCAGCTCGACGAGCGCATCATCGCCGGGATGGACGCCATCCGCGCGCAATCGGGTCTGACGGCGCATCTCAACTACCAGCCGCCCGGCGGCAGCGCACATGAGCGCGAGGTCGCGGCGCGGTGGATGCGGGCACGCGTGCCGCATGCGCATGCCGACAGGCTCGTGATCTTTCCCGGCGCGCAGACGATTCTGTTCAACCTGCTCGCCCATCTCGCCCGGCCCGGCGACGTGGTGCTGACGGAGGCCCTCACCTTCCCCGGCATCAAGGCCGCCGCGGCGCGGCTCGGAGTCAAGCTCGTCGGCGTCGCCATGGATGACGGCGGCATCCTGCCCGACGCGCTGGCGGAAGCTTGCCGCACGCATAGACCGAAAGCGGTCTATCTCATTCCGACGCTGCACAATCCGACCACCGCGACGCTTCTTCCCGAGCGCCGCGGCGCCATCGCAAAAATCATCAACGATGCCGATACGATTCTGATCGAGGATGACGCCTACGGGCTGCTCGATCGCTCGGCATCGCCGATCGCCAATCTCATTCCGGAACGGACATATCTCGCGACCACGCTGTCGAAATGCATCGCGCCCGCGCTACGGGTCGCCTATCTGGTGACGCCCGACAGCAGCTCGCAGCGGGAGATGCGCAACTCTTTGCAGGCGACGGTGCAGATGCCGGCACCGCTGATGGTCGCGCTGGTGACGCATTGGATCGAGACCGGGATCGCCGACCGCATCATCACCGCCATCAGGAGCGAGGCGGTCGGCCGCCAGCAGCTCGCGCAACGGGCGCTCAAAGGATTCGAGTTCCAGGCCAAACCCGCCGCTCACCATCTGTGGCTACGGCTGCCTGAGGGCCGCGCCGACGTCGCGGCGCATCTCCTGCGGAATGGACTAGCCGTCGTCGCCGGCGAGGCCTTCACCGTCGACGGAACGCCGCCACACGCGGCACGCGTCTCGCTTGGCGCGGCGCGCAACAGGGCGGAATTGACGGAAGCGCTACGCATCCTCGTGAGCGCGCTGCACAGCCCCGCCGACACCAGACAGATCGTCTAGCAATACTTATCGATGCTGACGGCGATGCCGCGAGCGAACGACTGGTGCGACGGGGGACGGATAGGCCGCATAGGCTTCGCTCGGCGCGACGGACTCGCCGCGGGCCCCGCGCGCGGCGGGTGTGAGCTGGCCGCCATTCAGAACGTCGCGGTCGGGATGGGCAGCCTGATAGGCCGCGGGCTCGGAAAACTGCGCCTGCGCCATCGTCGGCATCAAGGCCGCCGCCGACACCAGCGCGGCCGCGACGGCAATCTTCGTGCGGATCATCGTCCTTCTCCATATGCTCAGCCGGGATGCTGGCCGATCGGACCGCATGATGGCGTCGAGCGGGCCCCCAGGTGGAAGTACGAGCATCATCTAGACCTGTCTTTCGCGAACGCCCGCCGCTGGGGATCACGCTTGCGTGCGGTTTTGAAATTGACCTGCACGGCCGCAGCTGTGCTATGCGAGCGATGGGGATCAACAATTCGGGATCGCCCAGGCGACAGGGACAATCTGTTGGAAATACTCACCTACGCGCTGCTGCTGCTCGGCGCACTGGCCGGGGGCTTCGTCTCGGGCCTCGCCGGATTCGGCACCGCGCTGATGGCACTCGGCATCTGGCTCTACGTGCTGCCGCCCTCGCTCGCGGTGCCCCTGGTGCTGATCTGCTCGGTGATCGCGCAGAGCTCGACGCTGCCGTCGATGTGGAAGAGTTTTGATCTCTCGCTGGTCTGGCCGTTCCTGATTGGAGGACTGATCGGCGTGCCGCTGGGCACCATGCTGGTCGCCTCCGCCGATCCAAAAGTGTTCAAGCTGAGCGTCGGCGTGCTGCTGCTGATCTTCTCGACCGCGCTGTACCTCAACAAGAAGCCGCTCGCCATCACCTTCGGCGGTCGCATCGCCGACGGCGCGATCGGGTTTGCCGGCGGCATTCTTGGCGGTCTCGCCGGATTATCGGGGCCGCTTCCGATCCTGTGGGCCAACATCCGCGGCTGGAACAAGCACGAGCGGCGCGGCATCTTCCAGCTCTTCAATTTCACCGTGCTCGCCACCGCTTTGGTGTTGCAGACGGCCTCGGGCCTCGTCGCGTTCAAGGTGGTCTGGCTCGCGGTGGTCGCCTTTCCGGGCACGCTGATCGGCGCATGGGCCGGCGCGCGCGTCTATCACGCGCTGAGCGACAAGCATTTCGGCGATGTCGTGCTCGGTCTGTTGTTCCTGTCGGGCCTCGGCCTCGTCTGGAACAGTCTTGGCACGCACTAACTCCGTATTTTCTTCACGGTGAGCGCCACGCCGCCGGCAACCCCGACGCCAAGCACGCAGATAAGCGATCGCTACGCGGGCGCGCGTACAGGAGTCGCCACAGGCTCGGGTGCAGCCTGCTCGGGGGGCTCCTCGTGCCGGAGCACCACAAGGCGCTTTCCGAACTCGCGGCGCAACAGCCACACGCTCAGGGCAGCCTGCAGCGTGGTCGTCGCGATCGACAGGTACCAGACATGCTCCATCCGGAAGCCCGGCCACGTCGAGAGCCAGATCGACGGCAGGGAATAGGTGAGGACCCGCGTTGCCGAGGTCAACAACACCGGCTTGGTATTGCCGAGCCCCTGAAACATGCTGGAGCAGGTGAAGATCAGCCCCTGCGCCACCATGTTGAGCGAGACGATGCGCAGAAAAAGCGACGCAACCGCCATCGTCTCCTGATCCTTCGAGAAGCCGGTAAGCAACAGACCAGGCACGAGCTGCGCCGGGATCAAGAAAACAATCATCACGGCGGTCGCGACAAGCGCCGCCTTGACAAAGGTCTCCCTCACGCGCGCTCCATTGCCGGCACCGAAATTCTGCCCGGCGATCGGCCCCGCCGCAAGAGCGATGGCGAGCGCCGGCATCTGCATCAGGCCGAGGAGACGCGTCCCGATGCCAAATCCGGCCTGTGCCGCCGAGCCGAAAACGCTCAGCACGTAATAGCCCACGGCCATGATGATGAAGACCATCGCGAACTCGCCGCCTGCAGGCAGGCCGACATTGAGGATCCTCTTCCACTGTCGAAGCTGCGGCCGCCATTGCGCGGGATTAAAGGCGACATAGCGTTCCAGTTTCAGGAAATACACCAGCAGCATGAGCACACCGATGAAGACGGCAATCGAGCTTGCGAGGCCCGCTCCGGCAACACCGAGCGCGTGCCCGGTGCCCCAACCCGAGATCAGGACCGGCGCCAGCGCGATGTTGATGGCCACTGCAAGCGCTTGAACCAGCATGCTCGGCCGCACGATTCCCGTGGCCCGCAACGCAGACGCCATGACCTGCGACGCAAACTGCAGCGCCAAAGCCGGCATGAACCAGAGCAGATAAATCGCGCCGGCTTCGACCGTGGCCTCATCGGCCGCGACCGCGCGCATATATGGACGCGACAATGCGAAGCCCGCGCCCAAGGTCAGGAGCCCGAACAGCACCGACAGGAGGACCGACTGGTTGAAGACGAGGTTGGCGTCGCCGCGATCCTTGCGCCCCACCGCGTGCGCCATCAGCGCCACGGTGCCGACGCCAAGCACCTGCATCAGCGCATTGACGAGAAAGCCGGCATTGCCGGCCGCGGCGACACCCGCGATTGCCGCATCGCCCAGTCCCGACACGAAATACAGGTCGACGAGCTGGCAGATCATGATCGTGATCATGCCGACCACGATCGGTGGCGCCATGCTCAGGATGTGGCCCACGATGGAGCCGCGTGTCAGGTCTTTCATGTCATTCATCCTCTGGCGGCGCGACGGCGGGACTTTCGTCCCGCCAGCCGCGCGCCACTCACTCCGCTGCTGCGATATGTCCGAGCTCCACCACCTGGCGCTCGAACAGGCCGCGATAGATGCCGCCGGGCTTGGCCGCGAGCCTGGCATGCGTGCCTTGCTCGACGATCTCGCCGCGGTCGAACACCAGGATGCGATCGAGGCTCTTCACCGTCGACAGCCGATGCGCGATCACGATCGAGGTACGGCCTCGCATCAGCCGCTCCATCGCCTGCTGGATCAGCGCCTCGGATTCCGAATCGAGGCTCGAGGTCGCTTCGTCCAGAATCAGCACCGGCGCATCGGCCAGGAAGGCGCGCGCCAGCGCCACGCGCTGCCGCTCGCCGCCGGAGAGCTTGACGCCGCGCTCGCCGACCAGCGTCCCGTAACCCTTGGGCAGGCGCAGGATGAAGTCGTGCGCGTTGGCCAGCCGTGCCGCCTGCTCGATCGCCTCCAGGCTGGCGCCGGGCCGGCCATAGGCGATGTTCTCGGCGAGCGAGCGGTGAAACAGGATCGGGTCCTGCTGCACGATCGCGATCTGGCTGCGCAGCGAGTGCTGGGTGGCCTTGGCGATGTCTTGCGCATCGATCAGAACGCGGCCGCCGGTCACGTCGTAGAGCCGCTGCACCAGCTTGACGAAGGTGGTCTTGCCGGAGCCGGAGCGGCCGACGAGACCGACGCGCTCGCCGGCACGGATCGTGACCGACAACCCGTCATAGAGCGGCGCGTGATGACCGCCATAGTGAAACGTGACGTCGTCAAAGAGGAGCTCTCCGCGCTCGATCGCGATCGGCCGCGCGTCCGGCGCATCCGCAATCCCGATCGGCTCGTCGTGGATCGCCACCAGCTCCTCCATGTCGTTGACCGAGCGCTGCAGGTTGTTGATGTGCATTCCGACGTCGCGCAAATAGGCATGGATGACGTAGTAGCTCGTCAGCACATAGGTGACGTCGCCGGGCGAGGCCCGCCCCGACATCCACAGCAGCACCGCGCCGCCGATCACGGAGGCGCGCAGGGCCAGCAGCACCGAGAGCTGCGCCAGATTGGTGTAGTTGTAGCGCAGCCAGGTCCGCCGCACGCGCACGCGCCAACGATTGACGACACGGGCAAGCCGCGCATCCTCGCGCGCTTCCGCGCCGAAGGATTTCACCACCGCGTTGCAGGTTAGCGCGTCCGCCAACGTGCCGCCGACCTTGGTGTCCCAGGCATTGGAGACGCGCGCGGCTGGCGCGATATAGCGCGTCGAGAACAGCACCGTCATCGTGACGTAGGCCAGCGCGCCCAGCGCGATCACCGCGCCAAGCGAGGCCCAGTGCACGCCGAGCAGGATCATCGACCCGATCAGCACCAGCAGCGACGGCGCCAGCGCCATCAAGATGGTGTCGTTCAACAGGTCGAGCGCCCACATGCCGCGGGTCACCTTGCGCACCGTGGATCCCGCGAAGGAGTTGGCGTGCCAGTCGGTCGAGAAGCGTTGCACGCGCATGAAGGCTTCCTGCGCGACCTCGGACATGATCTTGAGCGAGAACGGCACGATGGCTTGAAGGCCGGTCAGCCGCAGCACCATGGACGCAGCGCCCAGCGCCACGATACCGCCCAGGGCCATCAGCGCCGCGTGACGCGCGGCGAGATCTGATGGGCCGCGCGTCAGGGCGTCGACCAGATGTCCGGAGAAGACCGGCATGAACAGGTCGGCGACGGTTGCGCCCAACAAGCCGCCGGCCACGACGAGGGTACGCCCCGGCTGCTTCAGCCAGTGCCGGAACACGAATGGCAGCACCACGCGTATCGCCGCGGGCCTTTTTGACAGAGCGGTCATGGCGTCATCCGGCCGCTTCTGGCGCGGGCCGGCTCCATTGATGGACGCAGGCCGGCCGCGAGGGCCGAGACGGCGTCACTTAAAGTTGGCTTTGGACTTGGGGAGCGGAGCGATCGGGACTGGAAGCCCAATCGAAGCTGGCGGAAGAGGCCTCTAGGAGGCCGAGCAGATACCGAGCCAGAACATCATCGAGCGCGGGCGTGCGATCTGCGAATGCGACGAAATCATGCAAATCCTCCCAGTTCGATGGAATGAGTTGCGCTTTATAGATGTGTCACTGGTGATTTGCAACGGGGCTCGCGCGAGATCACGCACGAGTGTTGCAAATTAGTGCGCGTCGCCGCTGGCGCCGAACGGCGAGGCCGGCTTCTTCAACAGCGTGACGAGCAGGGTGAGGCCGAGATAGAACACCGTCAGGATGAAGAAGGCATCGCCGAAGCCCATCACCACGGCCTGGCGATGCAAGAGCTGCGACAGCTGCTTCATCGCCATCAGCGTGGAATCGCCGAGCCCCTGGAACTTCTGCATGAACATGGTCAGGGTTTCGGTCGCGGTCGCGTTGCCCCAGGTCACGCGCTCCTGCAGGCGCGAGATGTGCAGGTCGGTGCGGTCGTTGAGCACGGTGTTGATGACGGCGAGGCCCACGGCGCCGCCGAGATTGCGCATCAGGTTGAAGAGCCCCGAGGCGTTCTTCACCCGGTCGGGCGCGAGCGTGCCGAGCGCGATGTTGTTGGTCGGCACCATAGCGAACATCATGCCGACGCCGCGCAGGATCTGCGGAATCAACAGCTCGTAGAAATCGTAGTCGCGCGTGATCCAGGTCATCTGGTAGGAGCCGAGCGCGAATACGACGAGCCCGAACGCGATCATGTAGCGCATGTCGTACTTCGCCATGAGGCGGCCGACCACCGGCGCAACCAGGAACATGGTGATGCCCGAGACGAACAGGGTATCGCCGATCATCAGCGCGCTATAGCCGCGCACTTCGGCGAGATAACGTGGGTAGATGTAGGTCAGGCCGTAGAGGCCGATGCCGATGCAGAACTGAAGGACGCAGCCGATCGCGAAATTGCGATTGGAAAAGGTGCGCAAATTGACGATCGGCTCGGCCGCCGTGAAGACGCGCCAGAAGAAGGCGATCGCCGAGATGCCGCAGATCCAGGCGCAGATCGCGACCGAGGGGTCCTGCATCCATTCATATTGCGGGCCTTCCTCCAGCACGTATTCCAGCGTGCCCAGGAAGCTGGCCATGAACAGCAACCCCCACCAGTCGAAACGATCGAGCAATTCGAAATGCGGCTCGTCGAAATCGACCAGCGCCAGCACGCCGATTGTGATACCGATGCCGGGCACGATGTTGATGAAGAACAGCCAGTTCCAGGACATCAGGTCGGTGATGTAGCCGCCGACGGTCGGCCCGATGGTCGGAGCCAGCGTTGCGACGAGCCCGATGATGGGACCGACGATGTGGAATTTGGTGCGCGGGAAAACGGTGTAGGCGGAAGCGAACACCGTCGGGATCATGCCGGCGCCGAGAAAACCTTGCAGCGCGCGCCAGACGATCATCTCCTCGATGGTGGTGGCGAAGCCGCAGAGCAGGCTCGATACGGTAAAGCCGGCCGCCGAGATCGCGAACAACAGCCGCGTGCCGAACGCGCGCGACAGAAACCCCGACAGCGGAATCGCGATCACTTCGGCGATCAGATAGGCGGTCTGGACCCAGGAGACTTCACTGGAGCTTGCCGACAGGCCGGCCTGGATTTCACTCAGGGACGCCGAGACGATCTGGATGTCCAGGATCGACATGAACATCCCGAACACCATGATGATGAAGGCGAACAGCCGCTTCGGCGCGATGCGCTCCGAAGCGGGGTCCGCCATCATGGCAGGTGAAACGGTCGTGGCGTTCGCCATCGTCTGACCTCGCGGCGCAGGCGCGCTACTGCGGATGGATCATGGTGGCGTCGTCGAGATCGACCTCGCTGTCGGCGTCGGCCGCGCCCTTGTTGGTATCGACGGTCGCAGTGACCGACATGCCGGCGCGGAGCAGGTTTTGCTTCGCGACCGACTTCGGCACGCGGATGCGGACCGGCACGCGCTGCACGATCTTGGTGAAGTTGCCGGTGGCGTTGTCGGGCGGCAGCAGCGTGAACACCGAGCCCGCGCCCGCCGCGATGCTGTCGACGACGCCGGAGAACTTGCGCATGCCGTAGGCGTCGACCTTGATCGTCACCGGCTGGCCGGGGCGGATGCGCTTGAGCTGGGTCTCCTTGAAATTGGCGTCGATATAGACGTTGTCGAGCGGCACGACGTTGCCGAGCCGCTGGCCAACCGCGACGAAATCGCCGGCACTGACGAGGCGGTTCGAGAACGTGCCGTCGACCGGCGCGCGCACCGCGGTGAAGGCGAGATCGCGCTCGGCCTTGGCCAGCGTGGTCTTGAGCTCGGCGAGCTGCGCCTGCGCTTCGGCCTGCTGCGCCTTGGCAACGTCGACATTGCTGAGCGCGACATCGTAAGCGGCCTGCGCAGCCTTGACGGCGGCGGCGCCCTGATCGCGTCCGGCTTCGGAGCTCTCGAAGGTGGCGCGCGAGGCAAAACCCTTGTTGCTCAGCGCCTGCTGGCGCTCGTAATCGAGGTCGGCGCGCTTGAGACCGGCTTCGGCGGAGACGAGTTGCGCCTTGGCCTGCGCGACCTGGCTGTCGAGCGCCACGACCTGGCGGCCGATGCGATCGATGGTGGCCTGCTGGGTCGCGATCCTGGTCGCGGCGGCGTCGACCGCGATCTTGTAGTCGCCGTCGTCGATGCGGAAGACGATGTCGCCGGCGCGCACCGTCGTGTTGTCGCCGGCGAGGATCGAGGAGACGTGGCCGGCAACGCGCGCGCCCAGCATGGTGTTGTTGGCGCGGACATAGGCGTCGTCGGTCGCGACGTAGAAGCGGCCAACCAGCGTGTAATAGCCGGCATAGCTCGCGGCCGCGAGCGCCAGCACCAGCCCCACTCCCATCATCACGAATTTGCGCTTGCCGGACTTCGGCGCGCCGGCGGCGGCAGGCGCGTCTGGGGCTGCGGCCGGCTTGTCGGTCACGGGCTGCTCCGGCGCCTCGCTGGGGCGGCGCTTGGTTTCCTCGGCCACATGAGAGCGCAACTGCTCGGCGAGAGCTACAGACGTCTCGGTGGCAGCATCACCACCCGCGGGCGTCGGCGTCTCCACGGCGTCCGGGCGAAGGACGCGCGCAGCCTGGTCTCTCACTACGGCCATGGAGGCCTCCCCCAACAAAAAAGCGCGATGAGGGACAGCCGCGTGCGGCCCGGTCCCTCTCGCTTATCCCAAATATCATTGACCGAACGGTTCGGTCAATATAGATAATATTCCCGGGCAGAGCCTACTGGCCCGAATCCTTTATTTCGGTTTCATGATCCTGGACCGATGCAAAAACCTTCCGAGACCCTGAACCAATGGTTGTAGCCGACCGCGAACATCTGCACGTCATCCAGGAGGAGGACAGCTCCAAACGCCGCCAGATCCTGGACGGGGCCCGCAAGGTGTTCATGGATCTCGGGTTTGACGGTGCCAGCATGGGCGAGATCGCTCGCGCGGCGCAGGTCTCGAAGGGCACGCTTTACGTCTACTTCGCGGACAAATGCGCGCTGTTCGAAGCCATCCTCGAGCAGGAGGCGCTCCAGCACGGTCAGGTCGCGTTCAACTTCGATCCGGTCCGCGATGTTGAAACCACGCTGAAGGATTTCGGCCGGGCCTACAACCGTCTGCTGTGCCGGACCGGCGGCGGATCCGCGATCCGCACCGTGATGGCGATCGCCGAGCGCATGCCCGATCTCGGCCGCCGCTATTATGCGCGGGTGCTGGACAAGTCCATCAACCGCCTCTCCGACTATCTCAACACCCATGTCGCCTGCGGCGATCTCGCGATCGACGATTGTGATCTGGCGGCGTCGCAATTCATGGAACTGTGCAAGGCCTCGCTGTTCCTGCCCTTCGTCTTCCAGGCTGCGCCCGCACCGTCGGAAGAGCGCATGAGCGAAGTCGTCGACAGCGCGACGCGGATGTTCCTGGCGGCGTACCGGGCGAAGTAACGGCACGCGTTGCAGGCCGTTCCGTCGGTCCTATATTGGGGCTCATGTCCCGTGATCTTCGCCCGCCGGTCGATATCCTCCATTACGAGATCGTTCAGGAACAGGCCTCCGCACTCGGACGGATGGGCCGCACGCTTGAACGGGCGCTGGCGCGCTTGCGCGAGTTCGACGCCGCTCACGCAAGCTCGGAAGTGCCGGCCGCGATGCAGCCGGCCAGGCGAAAGCTGGTGATGGAAGCCGGCCACGCGCTCTGGATGTTCGTGGTGCAGCGTGAGGCAACCGGCCTGCGCGACAGCCGCCACATCATGCGGACCTACAATGTCCCCGCCGAGGTACAGCTGTGCATGGGACTGGTCCCAGCACCGTCGAAGTCGACCTGAAATTTTTCTACGGCGCGGGCTCTAGTCGGTCACCTGCTTCCTCAACGCGGCGAGATCGTTGACGGCCGTCTTGGTCGGCCAGTCCAGACGATGCCGTCGTCCTGGAGGCGGCTGAGGATCAGGCTGATGGACAGGCGCGTCGCGCCGATCATGCGCGCGAGTTGGCCTGGCGTGATACGGCCGAGCGAGATCGGGCCCCTTTCCTCCTGGGCTACGCATCACGCGCAAGCCTCAATCGTCGGCGTACTCGTCCTCTTCGTGTTTTCGCGCCATGCTCTTGCGCGTACCCAGCGAGCCGGTCACGGAGGGATCACGCGCATTCGCATAGGGATTGCGCCCGCCCGCCCGCGCGGCGACCTCTTCGCCGGAGACGGCAGCGGGCTGGCAGATCAGGCGGCGGCTGGCGCGGCGCATCAGATCGACGTGGATGTGATCGTAATGATAGACGTTCGAGCCCGGCGCCAGCACCGTGGTGAAATGCACACACGCGCCCGACTGCACGTCGCGCAAGAACCCCTGCTCTTCCGGCATGCCGCGCCAGCCATCCTTCACGGTGACGCGGCGGCCGTCGGCGAGCACGAAGGCGGCGATGTCGAGCGCGTTGCCGAAGGCGTGCTCGGAGATATGGGCGTGCGAATTGCCGTTCATGCCGCGGCAGGAATAAGCGGAGATCTGCTTGATCTCCGCGACGCGGGTGCCGAACCACCGCATCGCCGAGGGCTGCACGGTGTCGGCGAGCCAACGATCGAGCTCGGACACGATCGGACAGGCCAGCGTCGCAACCGGCTTGATCGCAACGGGGCCAACGGCGGTGACGGGATTGCCCTGTGCCGGACCAAGGCGCGGCAGCGGTTGCTGCGCGGGCGCCTGCGAGTAGGGCGCCGGCCGTGCCGGATAGCTCGGCGCATTCATGTAGCGCGACGCGCCCGCGGCATCGGTGCCCTCGGGCGGCAAATCGATCTCGTCTTCCTGCTGCGCCACGCCGGGCGCATTCAGAGGCATTGGACCAGGGGAAGCGCCATAGCCGGACGGCTGACGCACCGCGCTCTCGGGATAGTTCGAGCGTTGCGGATAGGACGATGCCGGAGTGTTCTGGCTCTGCGGGTAATTCGATCGCGGCTGCGTCACCGGCCAGCGCGGCTGGCTGCCCACGCTCCCGGGCGGACGCAGTTCCTCATCGGCAAAGCCGTAGCTGCTCGAGCCTTCGCCGAGGGCGGCGACCTTGAGCGGAAACTCTGCGCCGCACATGCCCGGCCCGGAGATCGGGTCGATGCGGACGAGATCCGGCCCCTCTTTCACCGCGCCGGATTTCAGGCATGCGGCTTCGGCCTCGGCCCGCCACGGTTCACGTTCGGCCTGGAAGACGCCGCGTCCGCAACCTGCTAACGAAACAAGGACGATGGAGCCGACGAGATACAAACGAACTCCGCGCGTCATGCACGCACGTTCGGTGAATTTACTTAAAGACTCTTCAACGTGTGGATTTCAGTGTTCTTTAACCATATCGGCTCGCGCCAGCAGGAGCACCTGCCCGTGGCGAGTGACAGCAAGGCTGACTTTTTCGGAAAGAGACTTTCTGTTAACCATGACGCTCTCGCGCAAGGCGGCGCGACAGCGGGAGCGACATCATGACGTTCGCCGGGAGACTGAGCGTTATCACCGCGTACCTCGCCATGGCCTTTGTCGGTGCCATCGTGCTCGGCATGATCTAGCGGCTTCAGCCGAGGTATCGAACGCTTCCCTTACGACCGCGCGCTCCACTGCCGCGACGTCGTGATCAGCTTCTCCGGCCGCTCTTCGGCTCGCGTCCAGTCGTTTCCGGAACACCAGAAATGGCTGACTGCGCAGGCTTCCACGTGGAGCTTGCCGGAGCTCTTCAGCGTCATCGTCGCATAATAAGTGCTGCCGCTGGAGCGGCTGTAGATGTTGCCGGTCCAGACGTCGTGCGTTTTCGGCTTCATGTTGACGAGCACGCTCTCGCCCCTGGCCGACGCTTCAGTCAGCGCGAAGCCACACAGTGCCGGTCCACAGCGTTCGATGCGGACCGTGCCCTTGGCGCCTGCGCTCTCCCATTCGCCCAGCGGCAAATAGGCGGGCTCGTCGTCGCCACGCTCAGGGCTCGTCACGGGTTGCTCGAGCTCCGGCCTTGGCGCGACGACAGGTGCCTCCATGCGCGGCGGATCGAGCGCGACGGTCTTCGGCGGATCCATCCGCGGTAGCTCGACCCGCGGCGGATTGGAGCTTGGCGCCTGCGGCAGGACAATTGGCTGCGACGTCGTTGAGGCAAGGACAGGAGCCGTCTGCGCCGCCGCAGGCGCTACCGCAATCGCTTGCGCTGGCCTGACCGGAGCCGCGGGATAGAGCGGCTGCGGCGGCGGAAGCACCGGCGCAGGGGCCGGCGTCGTGTCATCGTCCGGCCGAAAGCTGCGATGGGAGGAAACCGAAACACAGGAAGCCGATCGGCAATGGCTGGGCGAGTCGACCTGGAATCGATGACCGCCGATCGAGAACGCGAAGGACCCGGCCTCGGCTGCGGGCGCAATCGCCATCAGCGCGATCAATGTGCCAAGCGAAGTCACAAGCCGCATCATCGGCGCCTCCCTCTCTGTGGCGACGACATTACACAGATGCAATCGCGGCTGAATGTGCGCGGCGTCACCCAGCACCGGGGAGCCGTTGTGACGCCCATCACAGAAGGTCCGACCGGCCCGGCGTAGGGTCGAACCACGCTTCATCCACCCGCGACTTCAGTCCCATCGGGACCCACACATTCTTCGGAGGTTGTCATGAACAAGCTCACCATCGCCGCCACCGCTCTCTTCCTCGCGTCCACCGCCGCCGCGCATGCCGGCAATGCGATCTCGTTCCAGATCGAAGGCCAGAACATCCGCATCGAGACGCCGCGCAACTGCGCCTCGCTCAATTGCGTGACCATCGTCGCGCCGGGCTTGTCCGACAAGCCGATCAAGCTGAACAACATCAACCTCAAGGGCCTTGGCTCGAAGGATGATGACGTCGACACCACGCCGGCTCCGGCCACGACCGCGCAGCCGGCGCCGGCTCCGGTGCAGCAGCAGCAGCCCGTGCAGCAGGCCCCCGTGCAGGCGACCGCGCCGGCAGCGCCCGCTATCGCGGTACCGAGCACGACGGTTGCCGCTGCTCCGTCCGCTGGCTACGACGCCACGACGCAGACCGCGCCCGCTGCGGCTCCCGCGCCCGTCGCGGTTGCTCCGGCCCCCGCTCCGGCGCCGGTGCCCGCCGCGCCTGTCGCGGTTGCCAACACGCCGATCGGCGTCTGGGCGACCGAAGAGAACAAGGGCAATGTCCGCGTCGAACAGTGTGGCGTCAATCTCTGCGGCTACGCCGCGAAGACCAACGAGCGTATCCTGATCAACATGAAGCCCGACGGCGCGAAGTGGAGCGGCCGCATCCACGATCCCGACTCCGGCCGCAACTACGACTCGACGATCGCGATGAAGGGCCCGAATGCAATGCGCGTGCAGGGCTGCGCCTTCGGCGGCATGTTCTGCGGCGGCCAGACCTGGAAGCGCGTGAGCTGACGCACCACCATCGTCCCATTCTATAGTCATCCCGGGCGATGCGAAGCATCGACCCGGGATCATGCGCGACAGTCTCAGTTTATCCCCTCACCCTGAGGAGCCTGCGAAGCAGGCGTCTCGAAGGGCAAAGGCCCGGATCGCGAGCGGGCCTGCATGGTTCGAGACGCGCGCAAGGGCGCGCTCCTCACCATGAGGGGAAAGAGTTGGATTTGAACGTTCACCGCCGCCGTGCGATAGACATTCATCCGCCGTTCAGCTGTACCCGGCTGATATCGGTCGATCTCGCCTCGCGTTTCTCACCGGGACTCTTCGTGACATTTATCGTGGCCTGGCGCCGCTTCATGTTCGCGCTTGTGCTGCTGGCGTTGCCGCCGGCCGGCGCGAGCGTTGCGTTCGCATCCGATGCGATCGAGCTTGCGCAGGCGCAGCCACAAGCGCAGCCGTCGCCCGCCCCCTCGCCGACGCCATCGGCTTCACCCGTTCCCGCGACCGAGGCGCAGCCCGCCGCCATCGAGCCGATCGGCAACGTCGCGACGGTGACGGGCATCGCGACCGTGATCCGCGACAAAAATTCCTATCCGCTGCGGGTACGCGACGACATCTATCTCAACGACGTCGTGCAGACTTCGTCGAACTCCTCGCTCGGCATCACCTTCAACGACGCGACCACGTTCAACCTCTCGGCCAGCGCCAAGATCACCATCGACACTTACGTCTATGAGGACGGCGGCAAACAGAACGCAGGAATCTTCGACATCGGCAAGGGCACGGTCGCCTTCGTCGCGGCGGCGGTGGCAAAGACCGGCGACATGAAGATCACGACGCCGACGGCGACGCTCGGCATCCGCGGCACCACCGGCGTCGTCGAGGTGCCGGAAGGCCCGGCCGCGAACAACGCCAACAACGTCAACATCAAGCTCTATCCCGACGCCGACGGCCGGGTCGGACACATCGACGTCGACGACCGCACGAGCGGGACGCGGCTCGGCGCGCTGACGCAAGGCGCGAGCGGTTTTGCGATCCGGCCGGGCGCGGCCGCGGCAGGCGTCATGCGCTTTGCCGCGGTGCCGATCACGATCGCACCACAGCAGATCGCACGCGACCGCGGCTTCGTCAGCCAGGTGCATCTGGCGCAGACCACGGGCCGGCAGATCGTCACCGAGCAGCGCGACTTCCGCCGTGCCAATCCGACCGCGAGCCCGCGCATTCCGCGGCCGTTCCAGCCGCCGCAACAGCAACAATTGCGGCCGAATACGGCGCCAGGACAACAGCCGCAACAGCCGCAGCGGCCGAACGGTCAGCCCGGTCAGAACAACCGTCCAGGCCAGCAGCAGCCCGGCACGCCAGGCCGCCAAGGCGCCCAGCCCCAGCGGCAGGGCCAAGGACAGGGTCAAGCGTCGGGCCAAGGCGGCGCCGTCCAGCCCGGTACGCCGAGCGCGGGTCAGGGTCAGCAACAGCAAGGCCAGAAGCAAGGCGCGGGACGTCCGGCAGGCCCACCGCGCACCGGTCAAGGCACGCAGCCTGACGGCACGCCGCAAACCCGGCCGCAACGCGGTGGGCAGATTCCGACGCAGCCCGGCGGAGTCGCGCCGCCGCAGCCGGGCGGAACGCACCAGCAGCCGGGCCTGCAGCCGCAGCTTCCGCGCACCGGCATGCAGCCCGGCCAGCCGCCCGCTGCTCGACAGCCGGGCATGCAACGCCCGGGCGGATTCCAGCAGCGCCTCCCCGCCGCGCAACGCCCCGCAGCGCCGCGAAGGCCAGCACCAGTTCCGAAGGAGAAGGAGCGGCGGTGACTTTCTTCCTTCTCGCCTTGCGGGAGAAGGCGGCGCGAAGCGCCGGATGAGGAGTTCTATCGGCGAAAACTCATCGACAGCTTGACGCGTGGAGAGAGACCCCTCACCCGGCTTTGTTTCGCAAAGCCACCCTCTCTCGCAAGGGGCGAGGGTGCACCGTCACGCTGCGCGCGAGGAGAACTCACGCCTCGCCGCGCAGCCAAGCCTTCACCTTCTGCAAGAGACCATGCCGCAACTCGTCCGAAGCCGCTTCGGCTGGCGTCAGCGTCTGCAAGGCTGCATCGACATCCTCGGTCGCGAGCGGCGGTGTGACGTCGGTATCCACCGGCGCAAGCCCTGCCGCCGCGAGCGCGATCGGGCCGACCTGGGTCAGAAACACGCGCTCGTACTCGCGCGACAGGCGCGCGAGCGCGTCTTCCAGCGTCAACCAGTCGACCGCCTTGATGTCGTTCATCAGCTTGCGGACGGGACCGTCCCCGGCCTCCATGCGCCAGAAATGCACGACCTTGGAGCGCCCGCCGGACTGATAGACGAGCGTGCCCAGAAATTCGTGGATGGCGACCTCGTGACCGGTCTCTTCCAGCACTTCGCGATGCGCGGCTTGCTTCGGCGTCTCGCCGTCGTCGAGCTTGCCCTTGGGCAAAACCCATTCGTTGCGCTTGCGCTGGCGCACGACGGCGATCAGCGGCGGCGCACCTCGCCGCAGCACAATACCACCCGCCGCCATCACCGGCGCCTGTGCCATCACCAAATCCGTCGTCGCAGAAACGTCCCAGGGACGATATAGGCGGCCGACGCGGCTGATTGAAGGCTAGTTTTTTCTCAGCAGCGCTTGACCTGCGCGAATGCGCGTGCCCTCGGCGATGTCGTCGCAGAAGGTGAAATCGCCGGGCGCGAGGATGATGATGGTCGAGCCATGCTCGAACCAGCCGAGCTCCTCGCCCTTGCTCACGTTGACGTCGCAGGGAAAATTGACCGGCCCTCTCGTCTGGGCATTCAGCACCATGTCGAGGAAATGCAGACGGATGCTCGCGACCAGGATCGCGGCGACCGGTACCAGCGTCACGGCTTCGCCCGTCGGCAAATGCGTGCGGATCACTGCGCGCTCGTTCTTGCAAAACAGACGCTCGACCCGTTTCAGCGCGATCGGGTTGACGTTCCAGACGTCGCCATGGATCAACGTGACACGCTCGATATGCGCGTCAAAGGGCGCGTGGAAGCGGTGATACATGCTCGAGGTCAGCCGCAGGGTGACGAAGGAGCCGTTGCGGTGCTGATCGACAAGGGCGGAATCGCCGAGCAGATCGAGCAGCGAGTACGGCGCGCCTTTGACCTGGAACAGCTCGGTGTCCGCGATCCGGCCATGGGCGCCGACAATGCCGTCGGACGGGCTGGCGACAATGGAGGGGTCCGGATCAAAGGGGCGCAAGCCGGGCTTGAGCTCCCGGGTGAAGCAGTCGTGCAGGCTCTTGAAATGCGTTTTCCGCGCCTCCGACAGATCGAGGTCGGAGAACAGCTTCCACAGCGCGATGGAGCCGTCCCGCACCAGCGGGTTCTCGATCTTCGAGAACCAGCCCATGAAGCGGGTTAGCGCCGCGCGAGGGATGCGGTTGGTCAGCAGGAAGTTGAGGTCTTCCTGCTGGGTGAAAGAGGCGATCAGGGCTTTGACTGTCATGAATCTGTCAGCTCGCAGTATTAGCGCTTGTTGTCATGGAAACGACACTCCCGATTCTTTCTTTGTCCGTGGCCGCCGCAGCGTCCGCTGCCGTCGCCTTCCCGAAAATCAAGGCGCGGATCGCATTGTCCCGCGCCAAGCACCGCTCGCTCGCCGGACACTCCAAGATGTCGCGCCGGGTGGCAAAGCTGCTCCCGTTCTACGAATTCGAAGGCGATGCGTACTTCGCCTGCGACGGCGCGCCGGCGAACGTCGCAACGCAGCGCAAGGACGGCTTCTTCCGTCTCGCGCGTCTCTACGCCGAGCGCTACCCCAAGGGCCGCGCGATGACGAAGGAAGCGGCGGAAAAGATCTCCGATTTGCACTTCACCGAAACCTACCGCGTGCCGTTCCAGTTCTCGCGCCTCGTCCGCGAGCATTTGGGCACCTCGACCTTCTTGGAGTCGTCGCGCGGCGTCACCGTCACGGATGTCGACGGCAACACCTCCTACGACCTCACGGGGTCCTACGGCGTCAACATCTTCGGCAACGACTTCTACAAGGAATGCATCGAGGGCTCCGAGAAGCGCGCGCACGCGCTCGGACCGGTGCTCGGCCCCTACCATCCCGTCATCCTCGAGAACGTGGCGCGGCTGTGCCAGATCTCGGGCCTCGACGAAGTCTCCTTCCACATGTCCGGCACCGAGGCCGTGATGCAGGCGGTGCGGCTCGCGCGCTATCACACCAGGCGCACCCATCTCGTTCGTTTCGCCGGCGCCTATCATGGCTGGTGGGGCGACGTGCAGCCTGGAGTCGGCAATCCGATTCCCGCGCACGAGACCTACACCCTCGCCGAGATGTCGGAGAAGACGCTGCACGTGCTGCGGACGCGCAAGGACATCGCCTGCGTGCTGGTCAACCCGCTGCAGGGGCTGCATCCGAATGGCAACGCGCCCGGCGACTCCTCGCTGGTTGATTCCTCTCGCGGCGGCAATTTTGACCGCACCGCCTACACCGAGTGGCTCAAGACGCTGCGCGAGGTCTGCGACCAGCGCGGCATCGTGCTGATCTTCGACGAGGTCTTCGTCGGCTTCCGTCTCGCGGCAGGCGGCGCCCAGGAGTATTTCGGCGTCAAGGCCGACATGGTGACCTACGGCAAGAGCCTCGCCGGTGGCCTGCCGGTCGGCGTGGTCTGCGGCAAGAAGGAGTTGATGCGCCGCTTCCGCGACGACCGCCCCGCCGACGTCTGCTTCGCCCGCGGCACCTTCAACTCGCACCCCTACGTCATGACGGCGATGGACGAGTTTCTGAGCCGGCTCGCCAGCCCGAACCTCCGCGCCATCTATGACGGATTGGACGAGACCTGGAACGGCCGCGCGCAAAAGCTCAACCAAATGATGGGCGATGCCGACCTGCCGGTGCGGTTCGCGAACTTCTCGTCGATCTGGACGGTGAAATACACCACGCCGTCCCGCTACAACTGGATGCTGCAATATTATCTGCGCGCCGAAGGCCTGTCCTTGAGCTGGGTCGGCACCGGCCGGCTGATCTTCAGCCTGAACTACACCGATGCCGATTTCACCGAGGTCGCCGAACGTTTCGTTCGCGCCGCCGAGAAGATGAAGGCCGACGGCTTCTGGTGGCACGATGGCGTCCTCACCAACAAGACCATCAAGCGGCAGATCCTGAAAGAGATGCTGGCCAAGCGCTTCGGACGCTAAGGTCGATTCTCCGCTCCAACACACAGTCGTTCCGGGGCGGCTCGAAGAGCCGAACCCGGAACCTCGAGATTCCCCGGTGCGCAATGCGCACCTGCGGTCTGGTCCTTCGGACCATCCCGGAATGACGGCGTCTGTGGCGGCGCTCAATTCCACTTCCCCGCACGCTGGGCGAGGCGAAGAAAACGCAGCGGCCGGGCCCAACACGTGGATGCCCGGGACGAGCCCGGGCATGACGCAACCATCAGACATCGGAGGCCTTGGTGAGAACGGCGCGCTCAGGCGTGCTGCTCTTCGAGTGTGGGCTCGCCGATCAGGCCCAGCGTGTGCTCGGGCTTGAGGTGCAGGCCGGGGTCCATCAGCTCGCCGCGCATCAGCGCCAGCGGCGCGTTGCGGTAGAGCATCAGATCGTGGAAGGGGTCGGTCAGGATCTTCGTCATCCAGACGAGGCCGGTCTCGACGTCGCGGATGAAGAACAGGTGCACCGTGCGGAACATCAGACCGCCGCCGCCGACCACGAGCCAGATCTTGGCGACCTGCCGCATGAAGTCGGTCGCGCCCGCCCAGGGCGTGAACAGTCCGAACAGCGTGGGATCGACCAACAGCACCACCGGGGACAGCGCCCAGATCGACATCAGCACCACCTTGCGCTGAAGATTGTAGCCGACCTTGATCTCTTCCTTGTGCTCGTGCGTCGCCTGGTTGATCTGGTCGTAGCCGTGCGGCTCGAAGAAGAAGTGACCCGCCTGGCGCGAGGTCATCGAGACCAGCCAGCCGACCAGCGCCGAGATCATGGGGTCGACGAACAGCCAGACATAGGCGAACAAGAAGCTCAGCGCGCTGACGAAGTGCAGGCTCTGATTGATGCGGCTGTGGTGATAGTAGCGGTGGTCGTCCCAGCGCTGGATCCGCAGCTGCTCGAGATAGTTCTTGATCATGCTCTCCCCCAAATGCTTTCGGGTTCAGGATTTACAGAGATTCGATGTAGGCCGTGTGACATCATCATTTTGTCATGTGACGATGCGCAGCGACGCCGTGACGCATGCGACGCGTGAGCTTGGGTTACGCCGCCTTGGCGACGTCGACCTTGCGGAAGCGCACCAGCGAGAAATGACCGAGCGGCGGGATCAGGCGGCGCTCGGCAAGCTCGATGCCGTTGGCGCCGGCGAGCCATTTGGCGTAACGCGACCAGGCGAACTCGGCGGTGCGGAAGCCGAGCGGACGCACCACCGGCTGCAGCTTCTGCTCGATGAAGCGGCGCATGCCGGTATCGGCGCTGACGCGGGTGAGGATGATCAGCTCGCCGCCGGGGCGCAGCACGCGGGCGAATTCGTCCAGCGCGACTTCCGGATTCGGCACGGCCGTGACGACGTATTGCGCCATCACGACGTCGAAGGAATTGTCGGGGAATTCGAGCTTCTCGGCATCCATCACCGCGAGGCCTTCGACGTTGTTCAGCTTGCCCTCGGCGACGCGCTGGCGCGCCTTGTCGAGCATCGCCTCCGAGATGTCGGTGCCGAAGATGCGCAGATGCGGCGCGTAGAGCGGCAACGAGATGCCGGTGCCGACGCCGACTTCGAGCACCCGGCCGCCGATCTTGTTGGTGGCCGCGATCGCAGCCTGCCGGCCCTTGGCGAACACGCCTCCGAACACCAGGTCGTAGACCGGCGCCCAGCGGTCATAGGCCTGCTCAACCGTGCCGCGGGTGAGGTCGAGCTGCTGGGTGCCGTCAAGGTTCATGATCTTAGCCATCGATGAGGTTCTCGCTGTGGTTCGAAACGTTTTGGGTCAACCGCGCACCGGCCGACGCGCCATGATCGGCGAGGCGCGCAAGGCACGGCTGGGCTGAAGTGAAGTGAGGTTGCCGACGAACTGGCGCGCGCTGTTTTCCCAGGAGCGCTCCAGCGCGAAATTGCGGCAGGTCTCGCGCGACATGGTGAGCGCGCGCAGGCACGCGGCGCGCAAATCGTGGTCGATCGCGCCGATCGGGTGATCCGCGATGACGTCCTTCGGACCCGTCACCGGAAACGCCGCAACCGGCGTGCCGCAGGCGAGCGCTTCGAGCTGCACCACGCCGAACGTGTCGGTCAGGCTCGGAAACACGAACACGTCGGCGGCGGCGAGATGCGCGGTAAGGTCAGCACCCTTCTTCTCGCCGAGAAACACAACGTCCGGATATTTCTTTTCGAGCGCAACCTTCTGCGGGCCGTCGCCGACGACGACCTTGGTGCCGGGCAGGTCGAGCGAGAGGAACGCTTCCAGGTTCTTCTCCACCGCCACGCGGCCCATCGTCATGAAGATCGGCCCGGGCAGATCGAGCTTCGCCGGAGAGTCGGGATGAAACAGCTCGGTGTTGACGCCGCGGGTCCAGAAGCCGAGCCGCTTGAAGCCGCGCTCGGAGAGCTCCTGCCGCAACGAGGGCGTCGCCACCATGGTCATGGCGGCGGCATCGTGGAAGTGGCGCAGCACGGCGTAGCCGACGCTCGCGGGGATGCCGGTCCGCACCGAGACGTACTCGGGAAAGCGCGTGGTGTAGGAGGTGGTGAAGGCGAGCCGGTTGCGACGGCAATAAGCCCGCGCCGCCCAGCCGATCGGCCCTTCGGTCGCGATGTGCAGCGCCTCGGGCGCCGCCCTCTCGATCCGCCGCGCAATCTCCTTGCCGCTCGGCAGCGCAATGCGCAGCCCCGGATATGTCGGTAGCGGCCACGACCGAAAACCGTCCGGGGTGAGGAAGTCGATCTCGACATCCAATGCCTTGGCCGCGCCAGCCAGCGAGGTCAGCGTCCGGACCACACCGTTGACCTGCGGATGCCAGGCGTCAGTCGCGATTAATACCCGCATGGGGAAATCCCGAGATTTTTATGATTCTCGGCTTTGGACCATCAACCACGGATATTTCAGGCGTGTGACGTCATGGAAGTGTCGGCCCGCTGTTTTGTTCGTTAACGGGTCCGCGCAGCCACGAAACCGTCATGAAACAATCCTTGCCGCCATGAAGCCGTTTTCGGTTTTCCGCGCAAACGTCCCGAAACTTCTTTCCGTTAGTGATTTCCGCAACAGAGCACCGAAATGGTGCCGGGTGACCAAAAAACACCGCGCAAACAGGGGCGACCAATGATCAATCCGGAGACGTTGAAGACTTATTCGCGCGCCGTTGCGTTTGGCGCAGTGGCTGTCACCGCGATCGCGTTCGCCGGCCCGGCCAAGGCCGCGCCTGTGCAGCTCTTCCCCTTCTTCCAGCCGCTGCCGCCGATCGCGGCGCCATACCAGCCTTATCAAGCCACACCCTATCAGGCCGCGCCGTCCGAAGATCAGGACGCCGTCGAAACGCCGGCCCGCTTCCGTCGCCAGACCGTCTCCTACGCAACGCGTGAGGCGCCCGGCACCATCATCATCGATACACCCAACACCTACCTCTATCTGGTGCTCGGCAACGGCCAGGCGATACGCTACGGCATCGGCGTCGGCCGCGACGGCTTCACCTGGTCCGGCACCCAGTCGGTGACCAAGAAGGCCGAGTGGCCGGATTGGACCCCGCCGCCGGAGATGATCGCCCGCCAGCCTTATCTGCCGCGCCACATGGCCGGCGGCCCCGGCAATCCGCTCGGCGCCCGCGCCATGTATCTTGGCGGCACCATCTACCGCATCCACGGCACCAACGCGCCCGACACCATCGGCAAGCACGTCTCCTCCGGCTGCATTCGCCTGACCAATGACGATGTCGCGGACCTCTACTCCCGCGTCAACGTCGGCACCAAGGTGATCGTGCTGCCGATGACGGAACGCCGCGCGGATCTCGGCGCCGCGACGCGGTAAGCGACAGGACATTGTGACGCAAACGGCCCCGGAACCCACCGGGGCCGTTTTCGTTTGCCCTCGGCATCCCCAAGCGCGCGCGTGCTGCGACGCGATCCCCGATGGAGGCGCGAGTGCAATCAAATCCGCAAACGCCGCAAGGCACTTGGCTGCGCGCGATCGTCGGAGCTGGCGCAGTGGCACTGCTGCTGACCGCGCCCGCTTCGCTCGCACAACAGCCGGCGAGCGACGACGCAGCCCAGCAGGCCTTCAACAATTCCTGCCGAACCTGCCACTCGGTGAAAGAGGGCGACAATCGTCTAGGCCCCAACCTCAATAAAATCGTCGGACGCAAGGCCGGCTCGCTGCCGAACTACAACTATTCCGCGTCGATGAAAGAAGCCGGCTTCGTCTGGGACAAGGACAAACTCATCCGCTTCATGGTCAAGCCGGACGAAATCGTATCCGGCAACAAGATGCAGCCCTATGGCGGCGTCTCGGCGGAGGAAGCGGCGAAGGTGATTGCCTATCTGGAGGCGATGGGCAGCCAGTAGGATCGCGGTGGCGCTACGTATCCGCCGGCTC
Organism: Bradyrhizobium sp. MI1.10; assembly: GCF_055811035.1. Classification (NCBI taxonomy): domain Bacteria; kingdom Pseudomonadati; phylum Pseudomonadota; class Alphaproteobacteria; order Hyphomicrobiales; family Nitrobacteraceae; genus Bradyrhizobium; species Bradyrhizobium sp. MI1.10. Next base: position 13,085 of record NZ_JBVVPN010000040.1, on the reverse strand, counting down.
ATACCGTCGCTCCACGTGGAACGATTTCGCGGTAATCAGCCAGGTCCCATTGATGCAGTGGTACGCCAGATAGTCAACGTATTGGAGCACATCGATCCGAATGCGAACTTTCACCATGGCTTGCGCTGACGACGCCATATCGACCAGCAATATCTCCTGAAGGCGCGGGGCATTCTTCGATTTGGGCGACGCAGTCGACGCCAGCATCGTCCTGTAGTCGCGAACGGGCAGGATCCGCAATTCGGCGTCGCGAAATCCATGGAGTTGCGCAGTCGGCGCAAAGACGCGGTCGAATTGCGAAACGTCATTGTCGTACATCAGCACAAAGTAGCGTTCGACGGCCTCCAGCAGAGGCGCAAGGTTCGGGCTCTCGGTCATGGCTCGCTCCATCAGCAGCAAAGTCGGAGCAATCCATCCCACGGAAAACCGAGGCGTGTCCTTGCGAACTAGGCTAATCTCGAAGCCTCCGGCGCAACATTGCGCCCTTCTTGATCAAACGGGATGCGGTTCATGCCAAAATGCGAGCTGGATGCGATCGACCGGCGCATCGTCACCGAACTCCAGACCAACGCGCGACTGAGCAACATCGAACTGGCAGATAAGGTCGGATTGTCCCCGTCACCCTGCCTGCGACGGGTGCGACGGCTGGAGCGCGACGGCTATATCGACGGTTACCGCGCCGCCCTCCGGCGCGGCCGCCTCGGGCTCGGCTTCTCGGCCTTCCTCGGCGTCAAGATCAACGGCCATGCCAACGACCAGGCGCTGAGCTTCGAAAGGACAGTCGTTGCCATGCCCGAGGTCGTTGCCTGTCACCTCGTCTCCGGTGAAGCTGACTACCTCCTCGAAATCGTCGTGCCCGAGCTCGAGGACTACCAGCGCTTTCTCGTCGACAAGCTGCTCAACCTGTCCATCGTGCGAGAGGTTCGCAGCAGCATCGCACTCCAGACGCTCAAGGCCGGCGCACCCCTGCCGCTGGCACATCTCGCATAACCATGATCAGACTGCTGACACCAGCCGACGCCGCGCTCTACCGCCCCGTCCGGCTGGAGGCGCTCGCGAGCAATCCCGAGGCTTTCACCAGCACGCTTGAACGCGAACAAGACAAGCCACTCGCATGGTTCGAGGAGCGCCTCGCGATATCGGACGTGTTCGGCGCGTTCATCGCGGGCGAGCTCGTGGGGACCGCCGGCTTCCGCCGGGAGGACGGCGCGAAGACCGCACACAAGGGGGTGCTCTGGGGCATGTATGTGCGGTCGCGGGCACGGAAGTCCGGCACAGGGAGGCTCCTCGTCAACGCGGTCGCGGCGCATGCCGCAAAGCGCGTCGAGCAGCTTCATCTCGTCGTCGTCAGCGACAACGAGGCCGCGTTGCGGCTCTACGTGGCCGCAGGATTTGTCGAATACGGCCGCGGGATGAAGGCGCTGAAATACAATGGCCGATATTACGACGAGACCCTGATGGCCATGTTCTTCGACGGAAGCGACGCGGCCGCGGTGACGCGGCGGCCGTCTTAACGACCAACCGCCCTCCACCGCTCCGCAATCAGCCTCAGCCACGCCGCCGAATGAAACGCGCTCATCAGCAGATACATCGGCACCATCCCGCCGAGCATCGCCCCATGTCCGGAGCCGCACAGCATGTCCGCCGGGCCATCGACCATGGCCGTCAGCACGGCCATGATCGCGAAGGTCGGCGTCGCCGCCAGCGCCAGCCATCTGGCGAGGTGACGCGCGGCCACCACACCATTGCGGCTCGCGCCGGCCGTTGCGCTGACGGGGCTAGTCACGTCCTTCAGCCGCCTCCTCGCGAAACGCCTTCTCGCCGGCGGTCGAGATCTCGACCCATTTCTTGTCGGGCGCCGCGCCTTCGGTGTAGCTGTCGTGCCAGTTCCACCATTTGTAGGTCGGCGTTTGCGGATAGCCTTTCGGCGAATCCTCCCAGACCTCCTGCCGTCCCAGCGGCGTGATGTCGAGGTAATTCCAGGTGCCGCCCATCTGCTCGTCGCCCCGGCTCTTGACGAAATAGGTGCGGAAGATGCGCGTCCCGTCGCGGAAGAACACGTTGGTCCCGTGCCATTCGTCGACGCCGAAATCCGCATCGAAACTGTCGGTGACGGTGACCCATGGCATGGTCCAGCCCATCCGCTGCTTCAGCCTGATGATATCGCCCTGCGGCGCGCGCGAGGCGAACACCAGCGTGGTGTCGCGGGCATTGAGATGCGCGACATGGGCGACCTGGTCGGCGACCATGGAGCAGCCGCGGCAGGCATGATCCGGCCAGCCGAACACGCCCGGCTCGAAGAAGGCGCGGTAGACGATCAGCTGCCGCCGGCCCTGGAACAGGTCGTACAGACTGACCTTGCCGCCGGGCCCCTCGAACGCATAGGTTTTGGTCACTTCCATCCACGGCATGCGCCGGCGCTCGGCCGCCAGGGCGTCGCGGGCACGGGTATGCGCCTTTTCCTTCACGAGCAGTTGCTGACGGGCAGCCTCCCAGTCCTGCGGCGACACCACCGGCGGTGTTTGCATGGCGGCCTGTCCGTTATTTCCTGCGTTGTCAGCTGATGTCATCATGGCTCTCCAACTTTTCCCGGGCGGCCGTTCCGTATCTCGCTGTGCAAGATGCGGAACCGCTCGCCCCTCGCCGCACATTGTCGGCCGTCAACGATCTCTCGCACCGGACGGTTGCGTGGTGGGAGTAACAAGTGTGGCGGGATTTGAATGGAGTCGCTGATCACGGCCGCGGCGCGCGCGCTCCAAGCCGGCGATCCGCTCGGCGCGCTGAACCGCGTTGCGCTGCGCAATGATGCACCTTCGCTGGCGCTGCGCGGCATCGCGATGGCGCAGCTCGGCGATCTCGCCAAGGCGAAGACGTTGCTGCGCAGCGCCGCACGCGCCTTCGGCCCGAGAGAGGCGGTCGCGCGCGCCAGGTGCGTGGTCGCGGAAGCCGAGATCGCGCTCGTCTCGCGCGACCTGAATTGGCCGGCTAAGACGCTCGCGGCGGCGCGCGCGCCGCGCGCCAGCCCCGGTGACCGCGCCCACCCCGCCCCTGCGGGTGACATAGCGGCGCGCCGCCGTCTCCTTATCGGGCGCCGCGCAGAGGGCCCCCGCCCGCGGGGCGCGCTCACCCCCCCC
>NZ_JBVVPN010000040.1:0-9941 GCF_055811035.1 Bradyrhizobium sp. MI1.10 | reverse complement strand
GGGGGGGGGGGGGGGCGCGGGGGGGGGGGGGGGCGCCCCCGCGGGCCCGCGGGGGGGCCGCGCCGTGATGGGCCCGCCTCCGCCGCGCGGGGCGGCGCGCGCGACGCTCGCAAGCCACGGTGACCTCGCCAACGCCGCCCATGCGGGTCACATCGAGGCGCGCCGACTTCTCCTTCTCGGGCGCCTCGAAGAGGCCGAGCGCACGCTGGCCGAGATCAACACCACGCCGCTGCCCCCGGCCGCGCAGGTCGCCCGCGAGCTCGTGATTGCCGGCATCGCCATCCGGCGGCTCCGAACGAAGGACGCGCGCGCGGCGCTCGGCCGCGCGGCGAGCGCAGCACGGCAGGCCGGCATTGCAGCGCTTGCAGCCGAGGTCGAAAGCACGAGCCGCGTGCTCGACACGCCCGCAGCGCGCCTGATCACGCGCGGGCACGAACGGCCGTTACTGCTCGAGGAGGTCGAGGACCTCGCGACATCGGAGGCGCTCGTGGTGGACACGTTCCATCACGCGGTTCGCAGGCAGGGCATCCTCGTGCCGCTCGGAACGCGGCCGGTGCTGTTCGCGCTGGCCCGCATCCTGGCGCAGGCCTGGCCCGCGGACGTCTCGCGGGAAACGTTGATCACGGGCGCGTTTCAGGCAAGGCACGTCGACGAATCGCATCGCGCCCGGCTGCGCGTCGAAATCGGACGGCTCCGCACCAAGCTCGAGCCTCTCGCCGACGTCAGCGCGACGAAGCAGGGTTTTGTGCTGGCGCCGCGCAAGACACCGCGCAAGACGCGGGAGGTTCTCGTGCTGGCACGACCCGTCGAGGAGAAGCACGCCAATGTGCTCGCCTTCCTCTCCGACGGCGAGCCCTGGTCGAGCTCGGCGCTCGCGTTGGCGCTGGGAACGAGCGCGCGCACCGTGCAGCGGGCCCTCGAAGAGCTGGCGCGATCGAACAAGGTACAGTCCTTCGGACACGGACGGGCGCGGCGCTGGATGACGCCGCCCGTGCCGGGTTTCCCGACAGGCTTGTTACTCCCCGGACCGCTCCTGAAGACGTAAAGTGGGATTCACACTACAGGGACCGAGCAGATGAAACGTTCAGCCGCCGAGATCGTCAGGGAATACGGGCCCTATGCTGGCGTCGAAGCCGTGCACGGCGTCACCTATGACGGCAGCCATATGTGGTTCGCATCCGGCGACAAATTGAACGCAGTCGACCCGGCCGATGGCAAGATCACCCGCTCCATCGATGTCGCTGCGCATGCGGGAACGGCGTTCGACGGCCGCCACCTGTTCCAGATCGCCGAGGACCGCATCCAGAAGATTGACGCTGCGACCGGCAAGGTGCTCGCCACCATCCCTGCACCTGGCGGCGGCGGCGATTCCGGACTGGCCTGGGCCGAGGGCTCGCTCTGGGTCGGGCAGTATCGGGAACGCAAGATCCATCAGGTCGATCCCCAGACGGGAAAAATTCTCCGCACCATCGAAAGCAAGCGCTTCGTCACCGGCGTGACCTGGGTCGAGGGCGAGCTCTGGCACGGCACCTGGGAAGGCGAGGACAGCGACATCAGGCGGATCGACCCTGATACGGGCAAGGTGCTGGAGCAGCTCGACCTGCCCGCCGGGACGATGGTGTCAGGATTGGAGTCCGATGGCGGCGACCGCTTCTTCTGCGGTGGCGGAGATCGCGGCAATGTGAGAGCGGTGCGCCGTCCGAAGCGCAGCTAGGGTGCGCCATGACGAATGCGCGACAATTGCGCGTTCGCAGCCGTTAATATGTTTGCCCCAATTCCACCCCATCGGTGGGCTCTAGCGCCCTCCTCGCCTGCCCTGTAGACTTCTGCCCTGGGGCGGCCTGGGGGATTGATGCGACTGACGCTGAACTTGAAAACTGTCCTGATCGCCGTCGCGGTGCTCGCGGCGTCGTTTTTCATCAGCCTCAAGGCGATGGACTGGCTGTCGCCGCGGGCGACGAATTCCGCGCCGCCGGTCGCGCAATTGCCGCCGCTGCCGCCGGTCTCGAAGAGCTCGATCGTGGTGGCGCCGGTCGCCATCGCGCTGTCGGCGATCCGCGAGCAGGCCGAGAAGGCCGCTCCGCGCAATTTCGCCGGCAAGGCCGAGAACCCGATCTCGCAAATCCTGGAGAACGGCGACATCGGCTGGTCCGCCGTGCGCGGGCCGATGTCGGCTGTCGGCGACAAGGACGTGCTGACGATCTCGACGCCGCTCACGGGCAAGCTGAACGTGACGGGCTCGCTGTCGTCGAAAGCCACCGGCGCGCTCGGCGAGGCGCTCGGCAGCGTGCTCGGCGGCAATGCCGCGAAACAGATCGGCGCGGTCAACATCAAGAATCTGAACGCCAGCGCCGAGATCAAGGGCAACGTCGTCGTCACCTCGCGGCCGAAGCTCGCGGCCAACTGGCATCTCGAGCCCAATCTCGGCGCCCAGGTCAACCTTGGCGACACCAACCTCAACATCTCCGGTGCCAAGGTCAACGTGCCGGCGCAGGTAAAGCCGCTGATCGACAAGACCGTCAGCGAACAAATCAACGCCGTCTCCGAACGGATGCGCAACGATCCGACCTTGCGGGAGAACGCGAAGCTGCAATGGGCCAAGGCCTGCCGCTCGATCCCGCTGCAAGGCTCGGACTCCTCGGCCGCACTGCCGCCGCTCTGGTTGGAGATGAAGCCGATCCGCGCCATCGCCGCGCAGCCGCGCGTCGACGCGCAGGCCGTGACGTTGCTGATGGGCCTGGAAGCGGAGACGCGCGTCACCTCCACGCCGACCAAGCCCGACTGCCCGTTCCCCGACAAGATCTCGATCGTGCCGCCGACCGGCACCGGCGTGAACATCGGCGTACCCATCGACGTGCCCTTCACCGAGATCAACAAGCTGATCGCGGCGCAGATGGTCGGCCATACCTATCCCGAGGATGGCTCCGGTCCCGTGGACGTCACTGTGAAAAGCGTCAACGTGATCCCGTCGGGCGAGCGCCTCCTGATCTCGCTGCTGGTGCGCGCCAAGGAGAAGAAGAGCTGGCTTGGTCTCGGCGCCGAAGCGACCGTGCACATCTGGGGCCGGCCGATGCTCGACCAGGCGCAGCAGACGCTGCGGCTCGCCGACATCCAGCTCGCGGTGGAGTCCGAGGCGGCCTTCGGCCTGCTGGGTGCCGCGGCGCGCGCGGTGGTGCCGCAGATGCAGCAGGCGCTGGTGCAGAAAGCGACAATCGATCTGAAGCCGATTGCCGCCAATGCACGCGAGAAGATCGCAGCCGCGATCGCCGATTTCCAGAAGAGCGAGGACGGCGTCAAGGTCGAGGCGAAGATCGACAGCCTGACGCTGGCCGACATCGCCTTTGACTCCAAGACGCTGCGCGTGATCGCGGAAGCTGGCGGATCGCTGAATGTGTCTGTGACGAAACTGTCGGGAATGTAGCGCGCCTTTCCTCGACGGGTCCGTGCGCGTCGTTACTTGCGCCGCTGGCATTCTGGTCGGAGGATGCTAAGCTGTTCCTCGCACACTCGGACGAGGTGCCGACAGCACTGTGGCTGATAACGCGAGGACGACATGGAAGCCGGCATGGTCACGCCTGCGCCGGCACTGGTGCGCTTTTCCGGCATTCAGAAGACCTACGATGGCGAGCACCTCGTGGTGAAGAACCTCGATCTCGACATCAGGAAGGGCGAGTTCGTCACCCTGCTCGGTCCGTCGGGCTCGGGCAAGACGACCACCCTGATGATGCTGGCGGGTTTCGAGGTTCCGACCCATGGCGAGATCTACCTCGCGGACCGGCCGATCAAGAATGTGCCGCCGCACAAGCGCGACATCGGCATGGTGTTCCAGAACTACGCCTTGTTTCCGCACCTGACGATTGCGGAGAATATCGCCTTCCCGCTATCCGTCCGCAGCACGAACAAGGCCGAAGCGCAGGATCGTGTCAAAGCGGCATTGCGCATGATCAAGATGGAAAACCTGGCACAGCGCCGGCCCGGGCAGCTGTCCGGCGGTCAGCAGCAGCGCGTGGCGCTGGCCCGCGCCCTGGTTTTCAATCCGCAACTCGTGCTGATGGACGAACCCCTGGGCGCCCTGGACAAGCGCCTGCGGGAGCAGATGCAACTGGAGATCAAGCAACTGCACGAGACGATGGGCATCACCGTCGTCTACGTCACCCACGATCAAAGTGAAGCGCTCACCATGTCGGACCGCATCGCCGTATTCAACGACGGCATCGTGCAGCAGATCGACAAGCCCGACAGGCTGTATGAGCATCCGGTGAACAGCTTCGTCGCCCATTTCATCGGCGAGAACAATGTGCTGGCCGGCACCGTCGAGACGGTCGAGAAAGATTATTGCCGCGTTGCGCTGGCTGGCGGCGGCGCCGTGACCGCACGAGCGGTCAACGTATCAGGCGCGGGCGCATCGACCTCGCTGTCGGTGCGGCCGGAGCGGATCGCTATTATCCCGAATGGCACCTCCAGCGACGAACCGAACCGACTGCCGGCCAAGGTGCAGAACACCATCTATCTCGGCGACCACGCGCTGGCCGTGCTCGACGTCGCCGACAACAGGGAGTTTATGGTCAAGCTTCAGCCGGGGACGCATGACAGCCTGAGAGCTGGCAGCCTTACAGCTGGCAGCCTGAGACCTGGCGATGACGTGTTCATCACCTTCCGCCCGGAGGACTGCCTCGCCCTCGATCCCGTCTGATCCAACCATGCAGCAACGCTCCAACGCGGGCGGACCTACATCGACCAAGCTCAACGCAAGTCACGTGAAGAAGAAGGAACAAAGACCATGCTGAAGCGCAAGATTGTACTGGGGTTCGCCGCGGCATTCGCCGCCAGCGCGGCGCTGGCCACGGTCGCGCAGGCGCGTGACCTCACCGTCGTGTCGTGGGGCGGCGCGTATCAGGATGCCCAGAAGAAGGTCTATTTCGAGCCGTTCAAGAAAGCGACCGGTGTTGCGATGAACGACGAGTCCTGGGACGGCGGGGTCGGCGTGTTGCGCGCCAAGGTGCAGGGTGGTGCCGCCACCTGGGACGTCGTGCAGGTCGAGAGCGACGAACTGGCGGTTGGCTGCGAGGAAGGCCTGTTCGAAAAGCTCGACTATTCGAAGATCGGCGGCGAGGCCGCCTATATCCCACCGTCAGTCAACGCTTGCGGCGTCGGCGCCATCCTCTACGATTTCGTTCTCGGCTACGACAAGGACAAGCTGAAGGAGGCTCCCAAAGGCTGGACCGACTTCTTCGACACCAAAAAGATTCCGGGCAAGCGCGCCTTGCGTCAGGGCCCGAAGACCACGCTCGAGATCGCCCTCATGGCCGACGGCGTCGCGCCAAAGGACGTCTACAAGGTGCTGGCGACCGACGAAGGCGTCGAGCGCGCGTTCAAGAAGCTGGACACCATCAAGGGCGACATCGTCTGGTGGAAGGCCGGCGCCCAGCCGCCGCAATTGCTCGCCTCCGGCGAGGTGGCGATGACCTCGGTCTACAACGGCCGCATCGACACCGCGAACAAGAACGAGAAGAAGAATTTCGGCATGGTGTGGGACGGAGCCCTCTTCACCATCGACACCTGGGTGATCCTGAAAGGCAGCCCGAACAAGGACGCGGCCTACAAGTTCCTGGACTTCGTCGGCAAGGCGGAGAACCAGTCGAAACTGTCGGAGAACATTGCTTATGGCACCTCGAACAAGGACGCAGCCGCTCTGCTCGCGCCTGCCGTTCTGAAGGATTTGCCGACAGCACCTGACAACATCAAGAACGCGGTCGAAATCAACGTTGCCTTCTGGCTCGAGAACATCGACCGCCTGACCGAGCGCTTCAACAAATGGGCAGCGAAATAGCGCGCGGCCGAACCGGCGTGCGGCGCGCATTGACAGCAGTTTCGTCGCGGCCATCCTTCGAGACGCCCACCTTAGGCGAGCTCCTCAGGATGAGGACGTGCGCGGCAGCGACTTCGGAGAGCCTCATCCTGAGGAGACCGCCACCGGGTCCGCGCAAAGCGCGGCCCGATGACAGGCTCCGCGGTCGTCTCGAGGGACGAGGCGCTTGCTCAGATCGCTCCGAAAGGCCGCACGCGATTGCCACAGCCAAAATGACGAGAGATGTCCAGTCACAATGGGGCTCCCGATGACGGCAGCCTCCTCAATCGGCGCCGACGCGTTGGCCAAGGTGCCGCTCAAGCGCCGGCTGAAGCAGGCGGAGCGCGCGCGCCAGACCAAGGCGCTGGCACTCATTCTGCCGCTTCTCATCTTCCTGCTCTTCACCTTCGCTGGGCCCATCGCCGGCATGCTGTGGCGTGCCGTCGATGACCGGGAGGTGCGTCTGGTTCTGCCTCAGACCATCGCGGCTCTCGCTAGTTGGGACGGCAGGGATCTGCCGGACGAAAAGGCCTACGCGGCGCTGGCAGGCGACATCATGGCGGCGCGCGCTTCCGGCACCATTGCGATTGCGGCCAAGCGGCTCAATTACGCGCTGAACGGGTTCCGTACGATCCTGACCAGCACCGCACGCAATCTGAAGACCGTGCCCGACCCCGGCACGGCGAGGGAGACACTGGGCAAGATCAACCCGGCCTGGCGCGAACGCGCCACCTGGACCACGATCAAGGACGCCAGTGGTCCCATGACCGGCTTCTATCTTTTGTCGGCGCTCGATCTGACGCGGAACGCGGACGGCACGATCGTCGCAGCCCCGCCGGATCAGGCCATCTACCGCGACGTTTTCGTCCGCACCTTTCTCATCAGCCTCAGTGTCACGGTGCTGTGCCTGATCCTCGGCTTCCCGGTCGCTTACTTGCTGGCGGCGCTGCCGCCCGGCCGGTCGAACCTGCTGATGATCTTCGTCCTGCTGCCGTTCTGGACGTCTCTGCTGGTCCGCACCTGCGCCTGGATCGTGCTGCTGCAGAGCAAAGGCGTCGTGAACGACAGCCTGCTCTGGCTTGGCATCATCGACGCGCCGTTGCGCCTGATCTACAACCGCTTCGGCGTCTGCGTGGCCATGACCCACGTCCTGCTGCCGTTCATGATCCTGCCGCTGTACAGCAGCATGAAGGCGATCTCGCCTGCTTACATGCGTGCCGCCGCCTCGCTCGGCGCGCCGCCGCTCACCGCCTTTCTGCGGATCTACCTGCCTCAGACGCTGCCCGGCATCGGCGCGGGAAGCCTGCTCGTCTTCATCCTGGCGCTCGGCTATTACATCACCCCGGCCCTCGTCGGGGGCGCCGCCGATCAAATGATCAGCTACTTCATCGCGCTCTACACGACCGAGACGGCCAATTGGGGTCTTGCTTCGGCACTGGGTGCGGTGCTGCTGCTCGCCACTATTCTGCTCGCGCTCGTCTACGGAAAGCTGGTGCAGGGACAGCAGGTGACGGGAGGGATGAAGAATTGAGCGACAATTCCTCCATCCGCACGCCGAGCCAGCGTATCGCGTGGACCGCGACCATCGTTATCTCCACGCTGGTGTTCATCTTCCTGATCGCGCCTATCCTTGCGATCATGCCGCTGTCCTTCAGCTCGGGCTCGTACCTCACCTATCCGCTGCCGGGCCTCTCCCTGCGCTGGTACGACGACTTCATCAATTCGCCGCGCTGGATGAATTCGCTGAAGAACAGCATGATCATCGGTGTGGCCTCGACCTTGCTGTCGATGGTGCTCGGCACGCTGGCGGCGCTGGGGCTGGCGCAGTGGAAGAGCCGGTTCAAGCCGCTCGTGCTGGCCTTCGCGCTGTCGCCGGTCGTCGTGCCCGGCGTTATCACCGCGGTCGGCCTGTATTTCTTCTTCGCGCCGATCGGACTGACCGGCAGTTATCTCGGCTTGATCCTGGCCCACACCGCGCTGGCGACGCCCTTTGTGGTGATCACGGTCGGTGCGACGCTGCAAAGTTTCGACACCAATCTGGCCCGCGCCGCTGCCTCGCTCGGTGCCTCACCGCTTGACGCGTTCCGCCGCGTGATCCTGCCTCTGATCCTGCCCGGCGTGGCATCGGGAGCCCTGTTCGCCTTCGCGACCAGCTTCGACGAGGTGGTGATCGTGCTGTTCATGGCAGGTCCGGAACAGCGCACCCTGCCGCGCGAGATGTTCAGCGGCATCCGCGAGAACATCAGCCCGACCATCACGGCAGCGGCGGTGATTCTGACAACGGTCTCGGTGATCCTACTCGCCACGCTGGAAGGCTTGCGCCGACGCAACGAACGGCTGAGGGGCGGCGCGTGAGCGCGCGGTGTCTTCTCCTTCTCCCCTTGTGGGAGAAGGTGGCGCGAAGCGCCGGATGAGGGGTCTCTCTCCGCACCTTCGATTACAGTGAGACTCGCGGAGAGAACCCCTCACCCGTCTCGCCGCTAGCGCGGCGAGCCACCCTCTCCCACAAGGGGAGAGGGCAAAAACACCGCCGCGCCCTGCTTATTTCTCAACCCTCATCTCGCATCCCGGGCTTTGCTCCCGCGTCCGTTTGTCGCTAGAACGTGCCCGCAACAACGCCCAAACAACAACGCAAGGGAGAAAAACAAATGCAAAAACTCATCGTCGCGATCGCGGCCGGTCTTGCTCTCGCCGCCACGTCGGGCGCCGCGCAGGCGCAGATTTCCGACGACGTCGTCAAGATCGGCGTGCTCACGGACATGTCGAGCCTCTATGCGGACGCGACCGGCAAGGGCTCGCTCGCCGCCGTGGAGATGGCGGTCGCCGATTACGGCGCCAAGGTCGCGGGCAAGCCTGTCGCAGTGGTCTCCGCCGATCACCAGAACAAGCCCGACGTCGGCGTCAACATCGCCCGCAACTGGTACGACAACGACAAGGTCGACGCGATCTTCGACGTGCCGACGTCGTCGGTGGCGCTGCCGATCTCGGCGCTGACGCGCGAGAAGAACAAGATCCACATCAACTCGGGCGGCGGCTCATCCGATATCACGGGCGTCGCCTGCTCGCCCAACACGGTGCACTGGACCTACGACACCTATGCGCTGTCGAACGTCGCCGGCAAGGCGATGGTCAAGCGCGGCGAGGACACCTGGTTCTTCGTCACCGCCGACTACGCCTTCGGCATGGCGCTGCAACGCGACGCCGCCAACGTCGTCAAGGAGAGCGGCGGCAAGGTGCTCGGCGAAGTCCGCCATCCGCTCAACTCGTCGGACTTCTCCTCGTTCCTGCTCCAGGCCCAGGCCTCAAAGGCGAAGGTGGTCGCGTTGGCCAATGCCGGCGGCGACACCACTAACGCCCTGAAACAGGCGGCCGAATTCGGCCTGACGCAGGGCGGCCAAAAGATGATCGCGTTGCTCATGGAGATCACCGACGTTCATTCGCTCGGCATCAAGTCGACGCAAGGCCTGATCATCACCGACGCGTTCTACTGGGACACCAACGAGGAGACGCGCGCCTTCTCCAAGCGCTTCAACGAGAAGGTCGGCCACATGCCGACCATGATCCAGGCGGGGCTCTATTCGGCGACCATGCATTATTTGAAGGCGATCGACGCCATCAAGTCGGACGAGGCACCGAAGGTGATGGAGCAGATGCGCAAAACGCCGGTCAACGACTTCTTCGCCAAGAACGGCAAGATCCGCATCGACGGCCGCATGGTCCACGATATGTATCTGTTCGAGGTCAAGAAGCCCGAGGAATCCAAGGGCGAGTGGGACCTCTACAAGCTGATCGCTACCGTGCCCGGCGACGAGGCCTTCCGCCCGCTCGACAAAGGCGGCTGCCCCCTGGTGAAGGGAAATTAGGGATATTCTCCGTCATTGCGCGCGAAGCGAAGCAATCCAGAAATGCATCCGCGGTGACAGCCTGGATTGCTTCGTCGCAAGAGCTCCTCGCAACGACGGCAGACGAAAAAACGCACGACAGCGCGCCCCGCCCAAAACCCGCGCGCGGGGTGTTTGGCGGGATAAAACCCCGTGCACGCAGTTATTTTATATCGGGGTGTTATTATAAGCAGGCAGTTGGGCATTGACAC
>NZ_JBVVPN010000039.1:0-71295 GCF_055811035.1 Bradyrhizobium sp. MI1.10 | reverse complement strand
ACCAGCCGGAAGATGTTATCCAGGATCTTGGCGTTGTTCGGCTCCTGCTCGAACTTCACCAGCTGATTGTCCACGGTGTCCAGGCTCTCACTGGTTTCCGTCAAAAACTCCCGCAACAGATCATCCATGAGCTACGCCTTACTGACCTGGATCTGGACCTCGACACCCGAGCCGCGCTGGCATGAACGGAAGTCCCCACCTTGGATCGTTAGACATCCCCTTTCACGGTCCCGTTAATTTCATCCTCCGTGCTAATACGGATATTGAAGACAAGTTTGCCGTTCGACTGCAGGCGACAGCGTTTTTCGGCAAAACCGGCCCCACGCCGCAACCGCGAGACGCGTTAGGTGAACGTGCCGATAACAGCGGGACCAGGCGCGCGGGAAAGCCCTGCTCGTGAAGGACGATATGCGCGGTCTTCGCGGAATTGTATCGAGCCGCCTGCAAGCCGCGGCAGTCTCGCCACGTTCGCTTGGTGCTTTGCCGGGATACGCAAGACCCGCATTTGCGGTAAACGAACCGTTACCCGTGTCCACTGCGGCCGGTGCCGCGCTAACCCAGGCGCGCGGCCGAGGCAAGGTCGCCGTGGGGACGGTGCTCCGCCAGGCAATCGTTGATGGCGGCGAGCAGCGCGTGCGGCGTGAACGGCTTGCGCAGACAGCGCGCCGCACCGAGCTCCAGCGCCATCCGGAGGAAATCGGGGGCAGGCGAATTCAGATTTGCGAACGCGTAGCCGGACATCGCGATCAGCGGAACGGCTGGCGCCCGCTCGTGGAAGATCCTGACCGATTCGAACCCGCGCTTGTGCGGCATGAAAATATCGATGATCATCAGATCGAACTGCTCGTGTTCGAGCGCGCGAAGTCCGGCTTCCCCCCTTCGGCGATCGTCACCCGAAAATCGTTGCGCTGGAGATAGACCTCGATGGCCATGCAGACCATCGGGTCGTCGTCGACGACGAGAATATGGCGCAGACCTTCTGTCCCCGTTTGAGCTTCCCGATTCGGCGATTCAATAATTGAACCGTGGCGCACGCCTTTCTCCTTTGCTCGAGAAATGAACTGTTGAGAATGTCGTTGCCGGCGCGAGGAAGACGATGGACGCGGAATCTGCGGCCACGCGGCGCCAAGGTTCAAAACAAGTTTGAGAATTGCAGGCACTCGTCCGACCAACGAGGGTGCACGGGTCGACCGGCGTCCGATGGCAGCGCGGATGCAATGCTTCCAGCTCATGAAGGTCCCTTGCCGCTTTTACCTGCGCAACTCCTCGCAGACCGGTCCGCCGGCTCATCAGCGAATCAGCGTGCCGTTCTCATTTCGGCCGCAAATGCACCAGCCTGTCTGCCCCCAACGGGTATACGCAGAGCGCCACAACCATTATAATAAGGTTTTGCTGCGGCACAACCGTATGACGAACAGGAACATGGCGGGGATCACTTCGAAACGCGCCGGATCAACCATGACCGCGACCACCCTCCGAATAGATGTTCCAGTCGACGATCTGGATTCTGCTGGGTTCCCAAATCGCTACCGTGGAAATGGTCAGGGAATCTGTCTTGGCGAGGCCGACGTGCAGCGGCGATCACAGGTCGGACAACTTGTCCCAATTGCCTATATATCCCGACGGGAAGATGATGGAACTTGCGCGGACGGCAAGCAGTTTCGCGTGCTGCGGCCCCGCGGGTCCGAGAGACGGGAGGCTACTTTGGAAACGATGGTGCGTTCCTCCAACGGTTTCCTGTCCGCGCTGTCGGCAGACGATTATGAATTGATCCGCCCGCACCTGCGTACGGGCGATCTGCCGCATGACGCGGTGCTGGTCGAGACCGGCGAAACGCTCAAGCGCGCCTACTTTCCTCATCGCGGCGTCATCTCGTTGGTGGTGGAGCTCGCCAGGGGCGAGCACGTGCAAGTCGCCATGATCGGCCGCGACAGCCTGCTCGGAACGCTCTCGACCATGGGCGATGCCTGCGCGCTGAACACGGCCATCGTGCTGGTTCCCGGCTCCGCCTCGATGATGGACCTCGACCGGCTGCGCATCGCGGCCGACCAGAGCGGCACCCTGCGGACGCTGCTCACGCGTCACGGGCTCGCGGTCTACGCGCAGGTGCAGCAGACCGCGGGCTGCAACGCCGCCCATCCGGTGGAGGCACGGCTGTCGCGCTGCCTGCTGCACACCCATGACCTCTCCGGCGATTACCGGCTGCTGCTGACCCAGGAGGCGATGGCGCAGATGATCGGCGCTCGGCGCAACAGCGTGTCGCTGGTCGCCAATACCTTGCAGCAGGCGAATTTCATTCACTACAGCCGCGGACACATCCAGATCCTCAACCTGGACGGCCTGCGCCAGACGGCGTGCGAATGCTACGCCACCGTGAAGGCGCAGTATGACCGGCTGCTCGGCCCACGCTAACGGTGCCGCGGCGTGGTAAACCGGCCGCTAATTCCGGCCCGCAAACACGGATTGTCCTGCTACCGGAACTGAAATCCGGATGCCGTAGACACGGACGTGACGCGCGCGCCTGTACGGGCCAGCGGCAAACCAACCGTGATCAAGGCAGGCCAAACCATGTTCGAAGTCACCGTCCCGCCTGCGCAGACAGCGCTTGATGCCGAGCCTGCGCGCGAGCCGGGCGCGTACCAGGCGCTGGTGCGCGAGATCGGCGAGGACGGTGCTTGCGAAGTGCGCGACGTGTTCTGGAGCGAGACCTGTGCGCGCCTGCAATTGTTCCGCACGCTCTCGCTCGCGCAGCACCACGGCAGGATCGCGCGCGAAGCGCATTCGCTGAAGAGCGCGGCCGGAACGTTCGGCTATGTCAGGCTCGCGGTGCTGGCGCTGCGGCTGGAGAAGACCGCGGAGAGGCTCGGCGACGCCGGATTTCGCGACCTCCTGGACCTGATGGACGCGGCCTATGCCGCCGGGCGCGCGCAGGAGCCGGAGGGCTGACGCGCGCGCTCGAAAACGCCGTAACCACTCACGCGTGCATGCCCGCCGTACTTCTACGGCTTGGGATTTTCACAGATGGCTAATCATAGGCAGCGATAGTCGCCGGAAACCAGGAGGGTTTCCATGTTCACCTACGAGACCGCGGACCAGAAAGAAGTTCGTCGCTTCCGCATCGCACAGTTCAACGGCCGGATGGCGACGGTGGCCGCTGGCGAGGCGACGGTGACGGGCTTCGTGCGTTCGGTGCTGGAGCAGGAATCGAGCATGCCGCCCCGCTGGACCATCACGATCATTCCCAACGTGCCGAAGGAAGAGCTCAAGCCGCTGCGGCCCTCGTCGCGCGCGCGTCCCTTCGCCGAAGATTATTTCTGAGCACGATCGGAGCCGCGGGTCTTTCTCGAGAGATGTCTCACGCTTGGCCCTCGCCGCTGGCGGGCGGCCCGAGGCAAGAGCCTTCAGTCGATCGAATGCAGCAGCGCCGCACGGACGAGGTCCGCCGTGTTGCGCGCACCGAGCTTCCGCATCGCCTCGGCGCGATGGCTCTCGAAGGTGCGCGGGCTGATCTGCATCCGAAGCGCACCCTGCTTGTTCGAATATCCCTCGCTGATCAGCCTCAGCACCTCGCCCTCGCGCTTGGTCAGCCGCTTCTGGCCTGACAGGCCGAGGATCTCGGCGCTCGACACCCGCTGCGGCTGTGGCGCGCGCGTGAGCTTCGGTTCGGCCTCCTCGGCCCTGGACGCGGTCGGCAGGCCACCCGTGGGAGAACCGGCAAGCTGTTTGACGAGGCCACAAACCCGCTCGGTCTGCACCAGCGCATTCTCCACGACCCGCTGCAAATAGGCACGGTCGCCCGTCACCGGCGCGAGCTGATCGCTGTGATGCTTGATCTCGCCCATGTAGAGCAGGAGCGCCGTGAGGGGACCGTTGAGCTCGCGGGCGATGGCGGCGGCCATTTCGTCGCCCGCCTTGGCACGGGCGGCGTTCAGGCGGACGACATCGAGCCCTTCAGTTGGAGCGGCGTTGCTGTCGTACCATTCCGACGGCCGCGAATCAGTGGCCGTATCATTCTGTGACCCCATGTCACTCGTTTAGCGGAACCCAACGCGATCTGTAGTTAACTTTTTGCTCCGTAAGACTACGGTAAATTTGGCAGTTTTGTGCTGAAACCCCGGCGCCGGCACACTTTATGCTTGAGTGGCAACGACCCTCAACAGTCTTAGGTTGCCGAACCTGCTCAAATCATGGGCGGATGACCGGAAGCCTTCTTAACGATCACGTCAGCGCCGAATACCTCCGGCACCCGATTTTACGGATATATTAACGGCGGCTTGCTTCTCTATGTCACAATTGAGAGCGCGCAAATGCCTCCATGCATGGGGCCGATAGGCCTGCTGGAATCGTTGCGGAAGATTGCGTGCAATGAACGAGATCGACCAGCTATCGAACTTCTTGCAGAAGCTGACGCCGCTGTCGCGCAGCTGCCTGCTCAGCGAGCTCGAACGGCTTGAGCTGTGCGGCATCGACATGCCAGGCGCGGCCGACCTCCAATCGCGGTTGCGCGCCGAGTTTCGCAAGGACGGATCGAGCCAGGCGCGCGCCACCAGCCCCTCGCGCCATTTCTTTGCGCCGCTCGAGCTGTTTCTGATCGACGGCGCGCCCGAGCACGCCAATATGGGGCGGATCTCGCGCAACACCCTCACCCCGATCTGGGAGTGGATCTGCCGCGACCTGTTGCCGACCATGGCGCGCGACTACATCAAGGCGATCAACGATCAGGTCGCCGCCAACAACCACAAGGAAGTGCTGAAGATCGCATCGACCTTCCAGACCAAGGTCGTCAAGGTTCTCGAGAGCACCCTCGCCTCAGCGGAGAGCACCGAGTTCGCGCGCGGCAAGCTCGCGCAATATACGGCGTCGCGCACCGCCTTCGACGACGTGAAGAAGATGCAGCACGTGCTGCGCGCCGGCGCTGCGCTGCCGAAGTTCAACGAAAAGCTGCCCGAGAAGATCGCGAAATTCGACGACGGCCTGGTCGATCAGATCACCGCACGATTGGACGCCTTCAAGAAGGCCCATCCCGAGGCGCTGCCGTTCGCGCTGACGCTGGTGGCGAGGCGGCTGAAGACGTTCTGGCAACTGGTGCGCCTTGCCACCAAGGCCGCCGCGAGCAAGAGCGCCGCCGATGTCGCCGCCACGCCCTATGCCTGCGTCGTTCACATGGTGCTCGACCAGCTCGATGACAGGCGCCTCGCCTTGCGCATCGCGCTCCGGCACAACCGGGTGCTGATCGCACGCGACCTGCTCGCCGAGATCTACGACACCGAATATGCGCTCAAGGTGCGGATCGACGGCATCGAGCATTGCGAATGGGGCATTCGGCTCCAGCAATTGATGGACGCGATCGCGGCGCTGGTGGCCGCCGAGGTGAGCCGCTTCCCCTCCAATGTCGGCCACATTCTCGGCTCGCGCCGGCTGCGCAGCCACGATACGCTCGGTGGAAAGCTGTCTTATCTGGCCTGGAAGGGACGCGATGCGATCGAGGACGGCGCGGCCGCGTTGCGCAAGCTGATCGGCCAAACCTGATCCCGCGCTAATGCGCGCGCGGCAGGTACAGGAAGCGATCGAGAAATCGCCCTGACAGCACGAACCTGAACCACCAATACATTATTCGCCGCGACGTCATTGCTGCGATCCTCGACAGCCCACCACCGGCTGTCCAGAGCAATAGCGCACGTGCAGCAATCCGCTTGTGATGTGCTTCACACGGGCGCCAGCGCGCACCGACGCATTGTCGCAGAATCGTCACGAGCGAACCGGGAAAAATGCGCGCATCGCGCGCAATTGAGGCACGCCATTATTCAATTGGGCGAGGCGCGCGCGGCTTGGTCCAATTGCAGGACAGTGCGCGTGCATGCAGCCTTACTGCGCGTCGCGGAATCTCCAGTGATTGCCGCAACCCTGCGCCCGATGCGCGGGCAGACGTAAAAACTTCTCGAACAAGACGCAGACAATTTTAGACGTGATGGGTGCTTTAACGTTACCCAGATAATTCGACAATCGACTGAAGCCTTCCATATTTGAAACTGCTCACGTCGCTAACACACCGGCACGGAACGGGAGTGCTTGCGATGAACGACGAAATTGTAGAACTCGCCGAACGAAGGCCGAAGACCTTCGGACGGCGAAAGATGAAGCCGCGCGCCTGCGTCGCCGACGGCAAGCGCCATCTGCGCGCGTTTCTCGCGGAAGTTCTGGAGGATCTCGGCTTCGTCACCACCGAATGCGCCAGCGCCGAGGAGCTGCAGAGCGTGCTGACGAGCGGATTGCCCGACCTGATCCTGCTCGGCATCGCTGCCGACGGCATCGAGCCCGGAAAATTTCTGGAGACGCTGGTGCGCGAGGCCTTTGACGGAAAGGTTCTGACGGTGGGCGCCCGCGAGTCGATCATCGTCAGGGCGGTGCAGCAGGTCGGCGAGGAATACGGCCTCAAGATGCTGCCGCCGCTGACCACGCCCTTTGCCGCGGAGACGCTGCGCGACCGCGTCGCGATGCTGTTGCCGGAGGAGCCGGCGCCGAGCCCGGCCGTGCATGTCGGCGAGGCCCTGCACGCCGGCTGGCTCGAGCTCTGGTACCAGCCCAAGATCGACGCGCGCACGCTGATCCGCAATAGCGCAGAGGCGTTGGTGCGGATGCGGCATCCGACCTGGGGCGTGGTGCCGCCGGCCTATTTCATCCCCGAAGAGCACGACCCGAATCTGCGCGACCTCTCCGAATTCGTGATCGAGCGCGCCATGCAGGACTGGCACTATCTGCTGGAGCAGCAGAGCCCGGTCGATCTCGCGATCAATCTGCCGGCGTCGTATCTGAAGGAGCCGCAAGCCGTGGGCGATCTCTGCCGCCGCATGCCGACGCATCCGGCGTTCGGCGGGCTGACGATCGAGATCGACAGCGAGGAGGCGATCCGCGACCTCGATCTCCTGGTCGAGGTCGCCCGCGAACTGCGTCTGCACAATATCGGCCTGTCGATCGACAATCTCGGCGCCAACTGGCCGTCGCTGATGGACCTCGGAAAAATTCCGTTCATCAAGCTGAAGGCCGACCGGCACTTCGTCACCGGCAGCGGCACTGATCGCCTCAAGCGCACGGTGTGCCGCCACATCGTCGAGCTTTCACATGGCTACGGCGTGCACGCCGTCGCCGAGGGCGTCGAGAGCCGCGCCGACCTCGTCGCCGCCAACGAGCTCGGCTTCGACCTCGTGCAGGGTTTTCTGTTCGGCAAGCCGATGCCGCTGAAGAAATTTGCGCGGAGCACGCTGACGCGGACGGTGATAGGGTGATGTCGCTCGCGGGCGACGGATTACGCTATCGCCGCGCAATCATCCGTCGCCGAGCGCATGGAGCTCGCCTCACCATTCGGGCTGCGTGCCTCGGCCTGGTCGACGTGAAGCGCGAATCCGGTCGCGCCGGAATGCTCAAGCCCCGCGCGGAGCTGCATGCTCGGAATCAGGTAATCGCCGCCATTCTGGCGTCGGTAAGGAATCGGCGATGTCGTCGCAAGCGTTCGCATCCTCTCGCGCAAACGTTCGGCAGTCGCCTGGAAACCGGCTTCGTCCAGTTTGTCGGCCTTGTAGACAACGAACGGCGGAAGCACGTCATATCCGGGATAATAGAGGACGCCGTGATTGATCGGGAACAGCAGGTCGTCGATCGGCCCGTTGATCCCGCGCGCCGCATAATGCTCCTGCCAGCCGCCGGCCGTCACGATCAGCATCGCGCGTTTGCCGGCTAGCCTGCCTTCGCCGTAACGGTCGCCCCACCGCTTGTCGCTGTGCTCGCCGACGCCATACGCGAAACCGTAGGCGAACACGCGGTCGACCCAGCCCTTGAGGATGGCCGGCATGCTGAACCACCACAGCGGGAATTGCAGGATCAGGACGTCCGCCCACAGCAGCTTCTCGATCTCGGCCTTGACGGCCGCGGTGAGCGTGCCCGACTCGAACGCCTGCTTGGAGGCGGCGGCCGGCGCCAGCCGCGCGTCCGGCGGCAGCAGCGGAAAGTCGGCGCGGCCGATTTCGGATGTCCAGCCCTGGGCGTAAAGGTCTGACACCCGCACCTGGTGTCCCTCAGCCTCGAGTTCTCTGACGGCGACATCGCGGAGCGAGCCGTTGAGGGAGCGCGGTTCGGGATGAGCGAAGACGATCAACACTTTCATGATCAGCACCTTGGTTGACGATTGCGAGCAGCAGGTAGCGCCTCCGACTGCAATCCGGTAGTTGTCGCGGATGGATAGGATCCTGCCGAAATATGGATAGATCGGACGTTACGCTCGAACGCATGCGCAGCTTCGTGCGGGTCGCCGAGCGCGGAAGCCTGTCCGCGGTCGCGCGCGAGCTTGGTCTCGGCCAGTCGACAGTGACGCGGCATCTGCGGGAACTGGAGCAGGCCGTCGGCGTGCCGCTGCTCACGCGGACCACACGCAGCGTGACGATGACGGAGGAAGGACGCCGCTACTACGCCGACTGCGTGCAGATCCTGCGCCTGGTCGAACTCGCCGGCGACGAGGCGCGCAGCACACGCGGTGCGCCTGCCGGAACCGTGCGCGTCTCCTGCACCGCGGCCTTCGGCGTGCTCCACGTCAGTCGTTTGGTGTTCGCGTTCCAGGACCGCTATCCGGACGTGGCGGTTGATCTCAGCCTGACCGACGAGCGGATCGATCTGGTGCGGGAAGGTGTCGATATCGCCCTGCGTCTGGGGCCACTCACCGACAGCTCGATGAAGCTCAGGCTGCTTGGTCAGTCGCGGCGGGTGCTCGTGGCCGCACCGGACTATCTGGCTTCGCGCGGCAGGCCCACGCGCCCGCAGGATCTCGCCAGCCACGAGGGTATCAGGATGTCGAACATCGCCGGCAGCGACGTGCTCGTGCTGCACGGGCGCCGCGGCGGCCGCCATGCGGTCCCGTTCGCAGGGCGGCTGCGGGTGGATCACGGGCTGGCCGCACGGGAGGCGCTCGCGGCCGGTCGTGGCATTGCGCCGGCCCATCTTTGGCTCGTCGACGACCTTCTTGCATCCGGCCAACTCGAGCGCGTGCTTCAAGACTACGCGCCGCCTTCCGTTCCGCTCAACATGCTGATCGTCCCGGAGCGGTCCGGCATCGCGCGGGTACGGCTGCTGGTCGATTTTCTCGCCGAGCGGATCGCGCGGCTGCCGGGGATTGAAAAGGCGCAACCGGGCAAGAACTAAGGCCGCGTCAATCCGGCCTCAGGCAAACCGCCGCGCGAAGAAGACGCAGGCGACCACCAGCGCGGTCGCGACGATCATGCTCCACGCAACCGGTTCGTGCAGAAGGAGGCCTGCAAGCGCGAGGCCAAAGAACGGCTGGAGCTGCTGCAACTGGCCGACACGGGCGATGCCGCCGATCGCGAGCCCGCGATACCAGAAGATGAAGCCGACGAACATGCTGAAGACCGAGACGTAGGCGAACCCGATCCAGGCGGGCACGCTGATGCCGCTCCATGTCGAGGGCCAGGTTAGAATCGCGACGGGCAGCATCAGCGGCAGCGACAGCAGCAGCGCCCAGGAGATCACCTGCCAGCCGCCGAGCCGGCGCGACAGCGCGGCGCCTTCGGCATAGCCGAGCCCGCACAGCACGATCGCCGCGACCATCAGGAGATCGCCGGCGAGCGATGCGGTGCCGTCGTTGGACAGCGCAAAGCCCGCGACAGTGGCGCTGCCCAGAACCGCGAGCAGCCAGAACATCGGCTGCGGCCGCTCGCCGCCGCGCAGCACGCCGAAGATCGCGGTCGACAGCGGCAAGAGCCCGATGAAGACGATCGAATGCGCCGAGGTGATGTGCTGGAGCGCAAGCGCCGTCAGCAAGGGAAAACCGACCACGACGCCGATGGCGACGATGGCGAGCGAGACGAGATCCTTGCGCTGCGGCCGCGCCTGACGGAGCAGGCCTAGCACGGCCACGCCGATCAGCGCCGCGATGACCGCGCGCACCGAGGTCAGGAACAGCGCGGAGAACCCGCCGACCGCCACCCGCGTCGCCGGCAGCGAGCCGCTGAAGATGATGACGCCAAGAAGCCCGTTGCTCCAGCCGGTGGCGGAAGAGTGCATGTCTGTCTCGTGTGTGGGGTGGTGGTCCGATCTGGAGGTGCCAGCCGGGGTGGCGTGACGATTACCTGTAAGCCTTCCAAGGCCCAACAACAAAAAGCGCGAAAACAACCCCATGCACAGTAGCCGGGGACTGCAAGATCAATGACTTACACGGGGCCGGAATCGTCCGACTGGGCGACACTTAATTCGCCTTGATGCCCGCTTCACTGATTAGCTTGCCCCATTTCGCACTTTCGCTTTGGATGAAACGGCTGAACTGCTCGGGCGAGGTCGGTGCAGGCTCTGCGCCAAGCGTCCGGATCTTCTCGACCACCGACGGATCCTTCAGGGCTTTTCCGAAAGCTTCGTTCAACCGGCCGACGATATCGGCTGGCGTGCCGGCCGGAGCAACCAGCCCGAACCAGCCGACGGATTCGAAACCCGCAATACCGCTCTCGGCGAGTGTCGGCACATCGGGCAAGGACGACAGACGCTGCGCAGACGACACACCGATGGCGTTGAGCTTGCCTTCGAGGATCAGTTGCCTCGATGCGGGGATATCCAGTACCGCGAAGGGGACATGGCCTGCGAGAACGTCGACCGTCGCCGGTGCGGTCCCGCGATAGGGGACCAGCTCCATGGCGATCCCGGTCTTCTGCGTGAACAGTGCTGCGGTCAAGTGCATGGCCGTCGAATTGCCGCCATGCCCGATCGACAACGCGCCCGGCTTGGCCTTGGCAAGCGCGATCGCCTCCGCCGTCGTGTGCGCCGGCACGTCCGCCGAGGCGACGAGCACGAAGGGGATTTTCGCGAGCAGGGTGATCGGCGCAAGATCCTTCGGATCGAACGGCATCGACGAATTGAGGTGCGGATTGACCGTCAGGCTGCCTGCCGGCGCGACGCCGAGCGTATAGCCATCAGGCTTGGCCTGTGCCACGGCAGCCATGCCGATGTTGCCTCCAGCACCCGCGCGGTTCTCGATCACGAGACCCTGCTTGAGCTCGGCGGTGACCAGCGGTTCGAGCGCGCGGATGACGGTATCGGCGCTGCCGCCGGGCGGAAAGGTCACGATGATCTTGATCAATTGCTCGGGATAGGCCGCTCGGCCCGCCTCCAGCGGCAGCACGGCGAAACTCGCGGCCGTCAGCACGGCCAAAATGCGGCGGCTTGCAACGTGAAACACGTTTCCCTCCCCGGTACGTTCTTGTTTGTGAACCACGCCTTGGTGAACCACCTCCCGGCGGACTTCGCCGCGAGACCGTCGGCTTCAAATCGCCTTACGCCGAAGCGCCAATGATGCGCGTCAGCAAGCCTTGTGGGTCCGCGGGCGCGGCCTGCCCGCGCCAGGCGATGTGCTGATCGGGCCGAGCCAGCACCAGCTTCTCGGCATACGCGCCGTTCGCTTCGTCCGGCGCGATGTCGAGCAGCGCGAGCGGAATGCCGCGCTGCTCTGCGGCAGACTTCAATAGCGCCACATCGATCGCCGGATCGAACCGCAGCAAAGTGTAGCCGGCGCCGAAGGCATCGTAGAGCGATCGTCCGTCCCGCAGAAACAGGTGCGGCGCGCGAGCGCCGGGCACGGTGGAGGGCGTGAAGCTGCCCATCGCGTAGGCCGGCGGCGTCTCGCCGTCATAGGCAATGATCGGCGAGGCATCGTAATAGTAGCCGAAGTTCAATCCGGCACAGCAATATTGCTGCACGTTGAGATCGTAGGCCGCCTTGGCCAGCGCTGCACGCGCGGCGTGGCCGCGCGGCGTGTCGTCCTCGATCTCCGCGGAGACGCCGCCACGCTGCGCCATCATCTTCATCGCATGGTCCATGGCAAAGCGCGACACCTGTTCGGTGATGGGCTGACGCTCCGCCTCGTAGGCATCGAGGATCGAAGCCGGCGCCCACCCGTTCAGATGCGCCGCCACCTGCCAGCACAGGTCGACGGCGTCCGCAATGCCCGCATTCATGCCGTAGCCCGCATACGGCATCCACAGATGCGCGGCGTCGCCGCAGATGAAGACCCTGCGGTCGCGGAAGCGATCGGCGACAAGTCGACGCCCGACCCAGTCCTCCTTGCTGAGGACGCGGTATTCGAAGCGCTCGTCGACGCCGAGAATGGCGCGGATCGCCCAGTCCCGATCGACCGAATCAAATTCGGGCTCGTCTGGCTTCAGGTGATTGTGGATCAGCCAGCGGTCACGACCGTCGATCGCGACCGTCGTGCCTGAACGTCGCGGGTTGAGCGAGAGCACCATCCAGGCCGGCTTGTGCGCGCCCATCAGCTCCTTGAGCTGCGGCGCTTCGATGAAGGTCGATTGCACGCGCTGGATCACCGGCGTGCCGGACAGGTTGGCACCGATCGATTTGCGAACCAGCGAACGGCTGCCATCGCAACCGATCACAAAGGAAGCCTCGATGCGGAGCGAGCTTCCGCTGTCGAGGTCGCGCGCCAATGCGACCACATGGTCGTCATTCTGCTCGATGTCCGTGATTTCCGTGCGCGCCAGAATGGTGATGCGCGACTGGGCGGCGGCATGGCTGAACAGGATCGGCTCGAGATAGACTTGGTTGATCCGGTGCGGCGGCTCCGGCGTCGGCCACCAGGTATCGGGGCCGCCGGTGGCATTGTAGCGGCGTGCGCGCGAGGGAATGTCGATGCGACACAGCTCGATGCCGGTCGCCGTGGTCCGGTAGGAGCAGTCGTTCGGGAAATCTGCGGGCAGGCCTGCGTCGCGCAGCTTTGCGGCGACGCCGAGCCGGCGGAAGATCTCCATCGAACGCGCCGAGACGTGATTGCATTTGACGCTGGGCGGATCGCCGGCATGGCGGATCTCCGCGACCACGACGTCGATCCCACGGGAAGCCAGATCCATCGCCGCGGTCAATCCGATGGGCCCGGCGCCCACCACCAGCACCTGTGTCCTCATGTTCGTTTCCAATCCCTTGGCGATCGCGGCTTCACCGTCCACGGGATGCATTTTATTGCATGCTCGCTTATGTGATAAGCCGGAAAGAACTCATCAATTCATGAGCTTTGCCTATGAACGTCACCTTGCGGCAATTGCAGGCCTTCACCGGCGTGTACCGCACGCGCAGCATCACGCGGGCCGCGCGCGAGCTGGGGATCACGCAATCGGCGGCGAGCCTGTTGATCCAGCAGCTCGAAGCGCAGCTCGGCGTCAAACTGTTCGATCGCTCCACGCGTTCGGTGCAGCCGACGCTGGCCGCTGACGAGGCAGTTCATGTCGCCGAACGGATGCTGGGCGATGCGCTGGGCCTCTCGCGGCGCATGCGCGACCTGGCGCAAGCGCGCGCCGGCCGGGTCGCGTTTCTCGCCTCAGCCGGTACCGCATCGGCGCTGCTGCCCTCGGTGCTCGCAAAATTCCGGGCAGGCTATCCCGACATCGAAATCGACATGCGCGACGTCGCCGCCGACGATCTCGTTCCGCGTCTGATCGCGACGGATGCGGAGTTCGCGATCGGCAGTGTCGAGGGAGAATTCGCGGAGCTCACGATCGAGACGCTGACCCGCGGCCGCCTGAGCGCGATCGGCCGCCGCACCGCCGACTTCGCGGCACGGCGCTCGCTGACATGGGACGAGTTGGCTCAGATGCCGACGATCGCGATGCGGGGCGAGACGCGGATTCGCATGCAGATCGATCAGGCGCTGGGCACCCAGGGCAAGCACCTCAACCCAACCTATGAAGTGACGCTGATCAACACCGCGCTCGCCATGACGGCGCAGGGCCTCGGCCTCGCGATCCTTCCTGCGACGATGCTGCCGGCAGATCAATTTCCGACTCTGATCGCAAAGCCGCTGATACGCCCCGCCATTACCCGCCCGGTGTCGCTGCTGCAGCGACAGGGTCGGACGTTGTCCCCGGCCGCGCAGGCGTTTGTGGCGACGGCGCGGACGGTGCTGGCGGAGCGAGGGCCCGCAAGATCGGACTGATCTGCCGCGCTTTCTGGAAGCCGTTTTATTGTGGCGGATGATATTGGCGGAGAGGGAGGGATTCGAACCCCCGATAGGCTTGCACCTATGCCGCATTTCGAGTGCGGTGCATTCGACCACTCTGCCACCTCTCCTGAAGGCGCCAAGTAAGGAGCAGGGCCCCTGTGGTTCGGGCGTTAATAGGCGAGGATGGCGGGCCAGACAAGGCTGGGAGCGCGAAAATCCGCTGCCCGTTTCACCGCTTTCGCTCTGTTTCTCGCCGCGCAATCAATAACCGGCACGTTTTCCTGGGCTACCCCCCTCCCTGGCCCTCCCCCACAAGGGGGGAGGGAACGCACCTTTATCGGGGCACGAGGCCCGTCTCATTCATTATGCGCTGAAAAAGGGGTGGGACCGCCAGACGCGGTAAACACTGGCGGTCCCGTGCCGCTCATTGAAATACTGGCTGGGAAGGGCGGCTTCGCCGGCCAGGTGAGGCGACGGTTCCACCGTAGCGTGTAACCCGTGCACCGCAACGCAATCCGTTTCTTAACCTAACCAGACAAGGTTACTCCTTGTCATTCTTTGTCATTCTTTGCCTTTTTTCTTCCCGTTCTCCGTGGACTCCCGGTCTTTGCCATTATCTTTGCCGTTACCTTTGCCTTGGCCGTTGTCCTTGCGGCGATTGGTGAAGCGGGCATTGCCGAGGCCGGTGCCGATGGTGAGCACGCCCCAGCGATCGACGTCCTGCATGAACGGCACCTCGGAGAGGCCCTGAACCACGCCGTCATTGTGCATCAGGATCGCGGTATCGTGCTCGCCGATGGAAGGGATGCCCTCGAGCAGGCTCGCCGGCAGGTTGAACTTGCTGCTCTCCCAATTGCCCGGCAGGTTCTGCGCGCCTTTCTCGATCGAGCCGTCCGCGTTGATCACGCCGGGACAGGCAATGCCGATGAACGGCGCCAGCTTGTAGCCTTCTTTTTCGGCCTCGGTGATCAGCCCCTTCAGCATCTTGGTGAGCCGCTTCACCGCGCCTTCGCGCGTCGGCTCGTCGTCGGCATGGCGCCACAGCTCGGACTTCACGACCTTGGCTTTCGACAGGTCTTTTGCCTTTTTCCAGCTGGTCTCCACCAGGCCGCAGCGGATGTTGGTGCCGCCGATATCGACGGCGAGGATGCTGTCATGGGCCTCGAAGATCCAGGACGGCGCCAGATGCAGCGCGCCGATCAGGCCGGCTTCGTCGGGGTGATGGCGGATCGGCATCATGTCGATCTTGAAGTCCTCGGATTTGAGGATGATCTCCGCGCGCGCGATCGCGAGCTCGCCCAGCCGGGAATCGCGGAAACCGCCGCCGACCACGATGCGCTCGGTCTTGGCCCAGGCCTTGGACTTGAGGAAACGGCGGGTGACATAGGCGAGCTCCTGGGCAAAGTCCTCGATCGCGCTGTGCACCAGCGCGGAGGCCTCGGTGTCGTCGCCGACCAGGATGGCGTCCAGCGTCTTCTTGCTGATCTCATCCGACGGCTCCTTGCCGAAAGGGTCCTCGCCGGTCTTGCGCAGCGGCTTGCGCCAGCGATCGAGGATCTCGCGAAACGCGCCCTTGCTGGCGCGGTCGCCGAGAAACCCGTCCTCGTCCTTCATCTCGATGTTGAAGCTGTCGATGTCCACCGACGGCAACCGCTCCGCGCCGTGGGTGGCGATGCCCGTCGTCGTCTTGACCAGCTCGTCCGTTGCCATGGTAAGCCCCTTGCCCGTCTGACTGAATTCGCGGGGACAACGGCGGGGGAACCTGTTGGTTGCCGCGCGGGCCGAAATTCGCCTGCGGGGCCGGATCGGGCCCAAATGCTTCAAATCCGGGCCGTTTTCGCCGGCTTTTCCTTGACTCCGTGCTGTCAGCGGCTATAAATCCCGCAACCGGCGCGGGGCGTTTCTCGCGCCGCTTGTTTTTGTGTGGGTTTTCAAAGGGATAACTCCCGCCCGCACAAAACTCGCATAAACCCATAACGACTGACAAAAAGCCGGCCCCGACGATAAGTCGCGAGGCCGGGAATGAACACGAAGGAAAACAACGATGTTCGCAGTCATCAAAACCGGCGGCCGGCAGTACCGCGTCGTTCCGGATGATGTCCTGGAAGTAGGCAAGATCGAAGGCGAAGTCGGCTCGATCGTGCAGCTCAATGAAGTTCTCCTGGTCGGCGGCGACACGCCGATCCTGGGTCTGCCCACGGTCGCAGGTGCGTCCGTTGCGGTCGAGGTGCTCGACCACAAGCGCGGTCCCAAGGTCATCGCTTTCAAGAAGCGCCGCCGCAAGAACTCGCGCCGCAAGCGCGGCTATCGCGACGAGATCACCGTGCTGCGCATCTCGGAGATCCTGACGGACGGCGCCAAGCCCACCAAGGGGCCGCGTCCGAAGCGGGAAAAGGTCGTCAAGGAAACGACCACCGAAGAGGCCGCCGCATAATTTGATCACGCGCCATCACGAATTGATGCGTGAGAAATTGTGAAATGATTCCGTCAAGGAATTGATCTAGAAATACTCAGGATTTCGGAGACGAGCCATGGCTCACAAAAAAGCAGGCGGTTCATCGCGCAACGGTCGCGATTCCAAGGGCAAGCGCCTCGGTATCAAGGCGTTCGGCGGGGAAGTTGTGATTCCCGGCAACATCATTGCGCGTCAGCGCGGCACCACCTGGCATCCCGGCCTTAATGTCGGCATGGGCACGGACCACACCTTGTTCGCCAAGGTCGAGGGCCGCGTAACGTTCCAGGCCAAAGCCAACGGCCGCACCTTCATCTCGGTGCTCCCGCTCGCAGAGGCGGCTGAATAGACGGTGGATCAAATTTGGAGTCCGCCGGGTCCCAGACCGAACCGGCGGAGTCCTTTAGATCCTAGAGATCGAAGGCTCCAGGGGAGGCGGGAAACCGGCCTCCCCTTTCGTTTGCGTGCTCACTTTCACTTTAGTGACTTCGACGGAGCCGGACATGTTGCAGGATTTTTCGAGCGTGACCTTGCGGGAGGCGAGACCGAGCGTCGTCGCCACCGAACGGCTGACCTTGCGGCGGCCGACCCTCGCCGACGTCAGGACCATCGCCCTCCTCGCCAACGACCGCCGTGTCGCCGAAAACACAAGGCGCCTCCCGCATCCCTATTTGCAGGACGACGCTATCGCCTTCGTCCGCGCCACCGCCGCGCCCGGCGGCGAGACGGTGTTCCTGATCGAGCATGACAACGGCCCCGTCGGCGTGGTCGGCATCGACCGCTCGACGCCCGACAATGCCGAGCTCGGCTATTGGCTCGGCGTCGAGCATTGGGGCCGGGGCTTTGCCACCGAGGCCGCGCGCGGCGCGATCGACTTCTTCTTCGAGGAGTTCGAGGACGATCATCTCTATGCGGGCGCGCGCGTCACCAACCCGGCGTCGCGCAACGTGCTGGAGAAGTGCGGCTTCCAGTGGAGCGGCGTCCAGCTGCATCGCTTCCTGGCGCTGGGCTCGTCCACGCCCGTCGACTGCTTCCGCCTGTCACGCAGTGTGTGGGCGTCGCTGAAGAGCTGGAGCAGTGCGCGGAGGGTGAGGTAGGCGGAAGCGCCTCAATCACAATCGTCGTCCTGGCGGAAGCCAGGACCCATTACCCCAGGGTGAAGTCGTGGCGCGAACTATCAACCACGAATCTTCATCAAACTCCTCCCTGGGGTAATGGGTCCTGGATCTGCGCTCCGCTTGTCCAGGACGACGCCGATGACTGTGATTACGCCGGCGGATTCACATCCACGTCCCCGCGCCCCAGATCGCGCTCACGCAAGTAAATATAGAACCCGGCGCCGATGATGATGGCGGCGCCGACGATGGTGGCGATTTCGGGCACGTCGCCGAACACGACGAAGCCGAAGATCACCGCCCAGACGATCATCGAATATTGATAGGGCACGACGACGCTGGCCGGCGCGAGCTTGAGCGAGCGGTTGACGCAGAACAGCGCCGTGACCGAGACGCATCCCGCCAGCGCGAAGATCACGAGGCTGCCCGGTGTCGGCGGCACCCAGTGGAACGCCGACAGCACCGCACCCAGCAAGAACGTGCCGACGAATTGCGACGACGCCATCACGATATCGGGCGTCTTGCGCAGGCTGCGCGTGATCAGCATCAGCGTTGCGAAGGAAAGACTGCCGCCAAGCGCGATCAGCGCCGGCAGGCTCACCGTCTGTGCCGACGGCCGCAGCGCGATCAGCACGCCGCAGAAGCCGATCAGGATCGCCGTCCAGCGCCGCCAGCCGACCTTCTCGCCGAGAAAGATCGCCGACATCGCGGTGACGAAAATGGGCCCGGCGAGATAATAGGTGATGACGTCGGCGAGCGGCAGGTAGACCGTCGCAAGGAAGAAGGCCGCCACTTCCAGCGTCGACAGCACGACGCGAAAGAGCTGGAGGCCCGGCCGCTCCAGCTGCAGGAACTGGTGACGCTGCCGCCAGACCAGCGGCGACAGCAGCAGCAGCGCTGCGCAGGCGCGCAGGAACAGCAGCTGCCCCACCGAATAAGTCCCGACCAGGAACTTGCCCATGGCGTCGCCGAACGAGAACATGAAGATCGACAGCACCATGAGTGCGATCCCGGCGAGGCGCGCCGAGCGTTCGTCATAGGCCGAGAGATTCTTGAACAGGGGCATTGCTGTCGTTCGTGGAAACTCGTCATTGCGAGGAGCTCTTGCGACGAAGCAATCCAGACTGTTGCCGCGGAGACAGTCTGGATTGCTTCGCTTCGCTCGCAATGACGAGCGGAGAGAGCGTCGGAATGGCGACCGGAGTCGCTTGCGGTCGTTTTAATGACGTGAGCGCCCGCGACAAGCCCGCGCAAGCCGAATTGAACGGATTGCCGCACTCTTCGCGTCGCGGTAGCGATAGGCGACACCGAACGAAAGAGCCAGGAAAGAGCTTAGCCATGACCGACTTCGACCCGGCCCGGCATCGCATGATCCCCGCGCAACGCTGGTTTGAGGATTTCGTGGTCGGCGAGCGCTTTGTGCTGCCGAGCCGCACGCAGACGACGGCCGTGTTCGCGGCGTTCCAGACCGCAAGCGGCGACACCCATCCGGTGCATTACGATGTGGAGTATTGCCGCAGCCGCGGCATGCCGCATCTGCTCGCCCACGGTTTCCAGACGCTGATCCACACCGCACCCGGCGCAGGCCTGTTTCCGTTCATGGTCGAGGACTCCCTGGTCGGCTTCCTCGAGCAATCGAGCCGGTTCCTCAAGCCGGTGTTCGCCGACGACACAATCTATCCCGCGCTAGAGGTCACCGAGCTGGTGCCGGGACGCTCGACCGGCGCCGTGACGCTCAAAAGCACCGTGTTCAACCAGCGCAAGGAGCTGGTGCTGGAGGGTGTGCAGAAATTCCTGATCCGGCGCCGGCCCAACTAACGTCGTCCCGGGGTTAAGCACGCCCCAAAATCGCGGAAATTCGGCCGATTTGCGGGTCTATCCGGGTTGCCGCGCGGGACCGGCTGGCCTACCTATGGCCCATGAAATTCCTTGACGAAGCAAAGGTCTATATCCGCTCCGGCGACGGCGGAAACGGCTGCGTGGCGTTCCGCCGCGAAAAATTCATTGAATTCGGCGGCCCCTCCGGCGGCAATGGCGGCCGCGGCGGCAATGTCATCATCGAGGTCGCAGACGGCCTGAACACGCTGATCGACTATCGCTACCAGCAGCACTTCAAGGCCCAGAAGGGCGAGAACGGCTCGGGGTCGGACCGCCACGGCGCCAACGGCAAGTCGATCGTGCTGAAGGTCCCGATCGGCACGCAGATCTTCGACGAAGATCGCGAGACCATGATCCACGATTTCACCACCGTCGGCGAAAAGTTCGTGCTGGCCGAAGGCGGCAATGGCGGCTTCGGCAACGCGCATTTCAAGACCTCGACCAACCGCGCGCCCCGCAATGCCAATCCCGGCCAGCCCGGCGAGGAGCGCTGGATCTGGCTGCGGCTGAAGCTGATCGCGGATGCCGGCCTCGTCGGCCTGCCCAATGCCGGCAAATCGACCTTCCTCGCCAAGGTCAGCGCGGCCAAGCCGAAGATCGCCGACTATCCCTTCACCACGCTGCATCCGCAGCTTGGCGTCGTGAATGCCGACGGCCGCGAATTCGTGCTGGCTGATATCCCCGGCCTGATCGAGGGCGCGCATGAAGGCGTCGGTCTCGGCGACCGCTTCCTCGCCCATGTCGAGCGCTGCCGCGTACTGCTGCATCTCATCGACGCGACCTGCGAGCACGCCGGCAAGGCCTACAAGACGGTGCGAACCGAGCTGGACGCCTATGCCGGGCAGCTCACCGACAAGATCGAGATCGTCGCGCTGAACAAGATCGACGCGGTCGAGCCGGACGAGCTGAAGAAGCAGAAGGAACGGCTGAAGCGCGCCGCCAAGAAGACCCCGCTGCTGCTCTCCGCCGCCACCGGCGATGGCGTGCAGGAAGCGCTGCGCGCTCTAGCGGATGTGATCGGCGAGAGCCCGGTCTCGGCGAAAGCCAAGAGCGCGGCCGAAGCGGAGCCTTGGTCGGTTTGAACAATCCGGCTTGAAGACCCTCATGGTGAGGAGCGCGGAACGCGCGTCTCGAACCATGAAGGCCCGGCTCTCGCCCGTGGCCATCCTTCGAGACGCCCGCTTGTCGCGGGCTCCTCAGGATGAGGTTCGTTGCTTGTGACGCAGCGGAATCGGACCCCCTGCTTGTCTTCGCGCCCTCGATAGCGCAGCATCGGCCAATCAAGAAACGGCAGGGATGATTCATGGCGCGCGCGAAGAACGTTCTCTGGATCATGTGCGACCAGCTTCGCTATGACTATCTCGGCTGCACCGGCCACCCCACGCTGAAGACACCGAACATCGACGCCATGGCGAAGCGCGGCGTGCTGTTCAGCAAGGCCTATGTGCAGTCGCCGATCTGCGGCCCGTCGCGCATGTCGTTCTACACCGGGCGCTACATGCGTTCGCACGGCTCGCACTGGAACGGCTGGCCGTTGCGCGTCGGCGAGCCCACCCTCGGCGATCACCTCAACAAGCTCGGTGTGCGCAACGTGCTGGTCGGCAAGACCCACATGGCGCCCGATCTCGAAGGCATGAAAGCACTCGGCATCCCGCCGGAATCGATGATCGGCGTGCACGTCGCCGAATGCGGGTTCGAGCCCTATGAGCGTGACGACGGCCTGCATCCCACGGGGCGGCCGCGCCCGAAATACGACGAGTATCTGCGCCAGCAGGGTTTTGATGCGCCCAATCCCTGGGAGCATTGGGCCAATTCCGGCGCGGCCGAGGACGGCTCGCTCCAGAACGGCTGGCTGCTCGTGCATGCCGACAAGGCCGCGCGCGTGCCGGACGAGCATTCCGAAACGCCCTACATGACGCGACGCGCGATGGACTTCATCGGCGAAGCGGAGACCGACGGCAGGCCGTGGTGCCTGCATCTGTCCTACATCAAGCCGCACTGGCCCTACATTGCGCCCGAACCTTACGCCAGCATGTATTCCAAGGATGACATGATTCCGGTGATCCGCTCCGAACGCGAGCGCCAGAATCCGCATCCGGTATTCGGCGCCTATATGGACATGCGCTACTCCCGCAACATGGCGCGCGACAATGCCCGTGAGAAGGTGATCCCGACCTATATGGGTCTGATCACCCAGATCGACGACCAGATGGGCGTGCTGATGAAGTTTCTGGAGGAGCGCGGCCTCTCGGACACCACCATGATCGTGTTCACCTCCGATCACGGCGATTATCTCGGCGATCACTGGATGGGCGAGAAGGACCTGTTCCACGAGCAGTCGGCGAAGATCCCGCTCATCATCATAGACCCTTCGAAGGAGGCGGATGCGACGCGCGGCACGCGCAACGATGCGCTGGTCGAAGCCATCGATCTCGCGCCGACGTTCGTGGATTATTTCGGCGGCAAGGTGCCGGGCCATATCCTCGAGGGACGCTCGCTGCTGCCGCTGCTGCGCGGCGAGAGCCCGCCCGATTGGCGCAAGGTGGCGTTCTCCGAATACGACTATGTCATGCAGGACGTGCGGCTGAAGCTGAACCAGCCGATCGAACGCTGCCGCCTGTTCATGGTGTTCGACGGCCGCTGGAAATACATCCACGCGTCAGGCTTCCGCCCGATGCTGTATGACCTCGAAACCGATCCGGAAGAGTTTCTGGATCGCGGCGACGATCCAGAGTGCGCCGGCATCATCGCACGACTGCAAGCCGAATTGTTCGACTGGGCGCTGCATCCCAACGACCACATCACAACACCGCGCGAGAAGATCGCGGCCTATGCCGACAACCAGCTCCAGGTGAAGGGCGGGATTTTGATCGGCATCTGGGACGAAGCGGAGCTGGCGTCGATCAAGGACGGCATCGCGCAACGCGCGAAGCTCTAAGACCCTCATGGTGAGGAGGCGCGAAACGCCGTCTCGAACCATGCAGGCCGCGCTGTGGCAGTCGGGCCTTTCATCCTTCGAGACGCGCGCAAGAGCGCGCTCCTCAGGATGAGGAGAGAGTGAAGCGCTCGGGTCAATTCTCGATCTTGTACCCCGTCGCCTTCACGATCGGCTGCCAAAAGGCGGTGTTGGCGGCGAGCTCCTTGGCCAGACCTTCCGCACTGCTGCCGACCGGGATCAGCCCGATCGCGGTGAGCTTCTCCTTCACCTCAGGCTTGGCGAGCACGGCGCTTGCGGCCGCGCCGAGCTTGCTGGCGAATTCCGGCGCGCTGCCGGCGGGAAGCCACATGCCGTACCAGGCGTCGGCGACGAGATCGATGCCGCTCTCCTTCAAGGTCGGTACCTCCAAGGCAAACGGCGAACGTTCGGCGCTCGCGACCGCGATGATCTTCACGCCCTTGGCGCGATGCTGCGGCAGCGCATCGGCCAAAGTGACGATGCCGAAGGAGATGTGACCGCCGATGATGTCGTTGAGGAGGGCGCACTGCCGCGATAGGGCACGCGCGTCATGGGAATGCCGAGGTCCTTCTCGAGCTTGGAGCCCATGAAATGCGGGATGGTGCCGTTGCTCGGCACACCGAACGATGCCTTGTCCGGATGCGCCTTCAGCCAGGCGACGAATCCCTTGAAATCCGCGGCATCGATCGTCGGACTGATCACGACGGCGAACTCAAACCGCGCCAGCAGCGAGACCGGGACGAAATCTCTTGCGGTGTCGAAGCTCGGGGTCGTCTCCACCATCGGCAGCAGGTACATCGTGGGCCCGGTGGTCACCAGCACCATACTGCCGTCGGGGCTGCCCCCTTTCACCGCCTTGATGCCGATCAGGCCGTCTCCGCCGGTGCGGTTCTCGACCACGATGGTCCGCTGCAGCGCCGGCGCCATCTCCTGCGCGATCAGCCGGCACAGCGTGTCGCCACCCGCTCCCGCCGCGAACGGGAAGATCATTTTTGTCAGCCCGGTCTGTGCTTGCGAACCGCCCACCTGCGCCAACAACGGCAACCCGAGGCATCCGGCGATGAAGTTGCGGCGATCCATTGGTTTCCTCTTTGAGCCCATTATGGTTGGCGACAGTTAGAGCCAGACGGGCGCTCCGGACAAGCGCCGTTTACCGGGCCTGCCGCCTTGCGCCGGCCATCGTCCTGCTGCAAAAGCAGGCCTTACCGGCGCCGCTCTCCAGCACATACACACACCACATACACACATGGCCAGCCCCGAACTCAGTCAATTCCGCCGCATCGTCGTCAAGGTCGGCTCCGCGCTGCTGGTCGATTCCGACAAGGGCGAGGTGCGGGCGTCCTGGCTTGCCGCGCTCGCCGACGACATGGCCAAGCTGCATCGCGAGGGACGTGACGTGCTCGTCGTGTCCTCCGGCTCGATCGCGCTCGGCCGCAGCCGCCTGAAATTGCCGCGCGGCCCGCTGAAGCTGGAGGAGAGCCAGGCGGCCGCCGCCGTCGGTCAGATCGCGCTGGCGCGGATCTGGTCGGAGGTCCTTGGCGCCCACGGCATCGGCGCCGGCCAGATCCTGGTGACGCTGCAGGACACCGAGGAGCGCCGCCGCTATCTCAACGCGCGCTCCACCATCGGCAAGCTCCTGGAGTGGCGCGCGATCCCCGTGATCAACGAGAACGACACGGTCGCCACCAACGAGATCCGCTACGGCGACAATGACCGCCTCGCCGCGCGCGTCGCCACCATGGCGAGCGCCGACCTGCTGGTGCTGCTATCGGACATCGACGGGCTCTACGACGCCCCGCCGAAGAACAACCCGAACGCCAAGCTCATTCCGGTCGTCGACAGCATCTCCTCGGAGATCGAGGCCGTTGCAGGCGACGCCGAATCCGAGCTCTCGCGCGGCGGCATGCGCACCAAGGTCGAAGCCGCAAAAATCGCGACCACCGGCGGCACGCATATGCTGATCGCCTCGGGCAAGATCGAGCATCCGCTTCAGGCGATCGCCGATGGCGGCCGCTGCACCTGGTTCCTGACGCCGGCCAATCCCATCACGTCGCGAAAACGCTGGATCGCGGGCTCGCTGGAGCCGAAGGGCACGCTGACGATCGACGCCGGCGCGGTCGCGGCGCTGCGCGCGGGCGCCAGCCTGCTGCCGGCCGGCGTGATCAAGGTCGAGGGCCAGTTCGCCCGCGGCGACGCCGTGATCGTGCGCGGCCCCGACACCAGCGAGGTCGGCCGCGGCCTGATCGCCTACGACGCCGACGATGCCGAGCGGATCAAGGGCCGCTCCTCCCCGGACGTGATGGCCATCCTCGGCATCAGCGGGCGGGCGGAGATGATCCACCGGGATGATCTGGTGGTGGGCGGGTAGGGGCCGGCAGGCGCCCAGACCGTCATGCCCGGGCTTGTCCCGGGCAACCACGTTCTTTGCACCGCGTGGCAATCCGTGGATGGCCGGGACAAGCCCGGCCATGACGCCGTAGATGGGTCATTGGCCCAGCCGAACCAACACGTGAAGCCCTGCCATACCCTCCCCGCCCTTCGCAAAAGCGGGATTTCCGTGCTAGGACACCGCCTTAGCAGAAGGTTGAACTCCCCATGGCCGCCCCCCTCAAAGCCGTCGACGGCAATGCCGATCTTCAGGCGCTGATGACCGATCTCGGTACCCGTGCCCGCGCTGCCGCGCGCGTGCTCGCGCTGGCGCCGCCGGAGCAGAAGAACCGGGCGCTCGAGGCCATGGAGCGGGCGATCCGCAACAATGCAGCTACGATCCTTGCTGCCAATGCCGAGGACGTCACCGATGCCCGCGCCTCCGGCAATGCCACCTCCTCCTTCATCGACCGCCTGACGCTGACGTCGGCCCGCGTCGAGGCGATGGCCGAGGGCATCGGCATCGTGCGCGGCATTGCCGATCCGGTCGGCATCGTCACCGAGAGCTGGCAACGGCCGAACGGCATGACCATCGAGCGCGTGCGCGTGCCGCTCGGCGTCGTCGGCGTGATCTTTGAGAGCCGGCCGAACGTTGCGGCGGACGCCGGCGTGCTGTGCCTGAAGTCCGGCAATGCCGTGATCCTGCGCGGCGGCTCCGACAGTTTCCGCTCCTGCCGCGCGATCCACGAATGCCTGGTGCAGGGCCTGCGCGAAGCGGGCCTCCCCGAGGCCGCGATCACGCTGGTGCCGACCCGCGACCGTGCGGCAGTCGGCCAGATGTTGTCGGGGTTGAACGGCGCCGTCGACGTGATCGTGCCGCGCGGAGGCAAGAGCCTGGTCGCGCGCGTCGAGCAGGAAGCGCGCGTGCCGGTGTTTGCGCATCTCGAAGGCGTCAACCATGTCTATATCGACGGCAGCGCCGACCTCGCCATGGCGAAGTCGATCGTGCTCAATGCCAAGATGCGCCGTACCGGCGTCTGCGGCGCCGCCGAGACGCTGCTGGTCGATCGCGCCGCTGCCGGTAAAAACCTGAAGCCGCTGGTCGAGATGCTGATCGAGGCCGGCTGCGAAGTGCGCGGCGACGATGCCGTGCAAAAGACCGATGCCCGCGTCAAACCCGCGAGCGCGGACGATTGGGACACCGAATATCTCGATGCGATCATCGCAGCGAAGGTGGTGGACGGCGTCGACGGCGCGATTGCGCATATCCAGAACCACGGCTCGCACCATACCGATGCGATCGTGAGCGCCGATGAGACCGCTGCGAAGAAATTCCTGAGCGAGGTCGATTCGGCGATCGTGCTGCACAACGTCTCGACGCAGTTCGCCGACGGCGGCGAGTTCGGCTTCGGCGCCGAGATCGGCATCGCCACCGGCAGATTCCATGCCCGCGGCCCGGTTGGCGCCGAGCAGCTGACGAGCTTCAAATATCGCGTTCACGGCACCGGGCAGACGCGGCCGTAGACGACGCAGGGCTCGGGGCATTGAGCAACAATTTCGTCGCGCCACGTTTCTTCGCGCAGGCCATACCAAGCCACACTTCGGGCATGCGCATCGGCCTGCTCGGCGGCT
Organism: Bradyrhizobium sp. MI1.10; assembly: GCF_055811035.1. Taxonomy (NCBI): domain Bacteria; kingdom Pseudomonadati; phylum Pseudomonadota; class Alphaproteobacteria; order Hyphomicrobiales; family Nitrobacteraceae; genus Bradyrhizobium; species Bradyrhizobium sp. MI1.10. Next base: position 44,902 of record NZ_JBVVPN010000039.1, on the reverse strand, counting down.
CGTTCAATCCGCCGCACCAGGCCCATCGCGCGATCAGCCAGTTCGCGCTGAAACGTCTCCAGCTCGATCGCGTGTGGTGGCTGGTGACGCCAGGCAATCCGCTGAAGGAGAACGGCGCGTTGCACGAGCTCGGCGAGCGCATGCAGGCGGCGCGCGAAATGGCCGACGACCCCAGGATCGAGGTGAGCTGTCTCGAATCCGTCATTCGCACGCGCTATACTATCGACACGATCAACACCTTGCGCCGCCGCCTCTCGGGCTTGCGCTTTGTCTGGATCATGGGCGCCGACAACCTCGCTCAATTCCATCGTTGGCAGCACTGGCGGCGCATCGCCGGTCAGGTGCCGATCGCGGTCATCGATCGCCCGCCGCAGAGCTTTCGTGCCCTCGCCTCTCCCGCCGCCCAGGCGCTCAGGCGCTACCGCTTGCCGGAGAATGAGGCGCCATTGCTTGCCGATCGGGCCGCCCCGGCCTGGGTATTCCTGACCGGTATGAAGCTGAATCTCTCGTCGACCGGCTTACGGAACCCGGACGGAAGCTGGAAAGGTACGAAGTGAGTCGGATTTGTGCGAACGCCATGCGGCCTTCGGCTCTCTGGCATATTGAAACCCTTAACCCCACATGATGTAGTGTAACCAGTGAGCGCCGGATTCGGCGTTCGCGATACAGTGAAAGGAATGGTCCCTGACCACATCTGTATTGTCCAAGACAGCATCACCCAAGACGGCTTCACCGAAGTCTGTTTTACCCAAGGTTGCCAAGCCGACGCGTAAAACATCGACCAAAGCTGCGGCCTTGAAGGCGCAACCCGACGCCGACAAGACGCTGAGCCTGATCCTCTCCCGCCTCGACGACATGAAGGCGGAAGAGACGGTTACCATCGACCTTCGCGGCAAATCGGCCTACTCCGACTACATGATCGTCACGACCGGCCGGGTGAACCGGCACGTCGGCGCGATCGCGGAGAACGTCGCCAAAGGCCTCAAGGAAAACGGCATCAAGAACATCCACGTCGAGGGCTTGCCCAATTGCGACTGGGTGCTGATCGATTCCGGCGATGTGATCGTGCACGTGTTCAGACCCGAGGTCCGCGAGTTCTACAGTCTCGAGAGATTGTACACGCAGGGCCCAGGGGCGGCGAAGGCGATCTGAGAGGCTGCTGGCCGATTTCGAATCGGCTGACGCGCATGCTAGCGTCGTGCGCGCGCATATCGCGCGCGGTCCAGAAAACGCGACCCTGAACATATTATGCGCATAGCCGTCATTGCGGTGGGCCGGCTGAAGCAGGGCCCCGAACGGGAGCTTGCCGACCGCTATTTCGAGCGGTTCGACGAGGCCGGCCGCAAGCTCGGATTCCGCGAGCTCGCCATCCACGAATTGCCCGAAAGCCGTGCGCGCGATACCGCGACGCGGATGGCCGAAGAGGCCGCGGCGATCTCGGCGCATATTCCCGAAAAATCGGTCCTGGTGGCGCTGGACGAGCGCGGCCAGAATCTGGATTCGACCGTTTTCGCACGGCATCTCGGCCGCTGGCGCGACGAGGGTGCCGGTCACACTATCTTCATGATCGGAGGGGCGGACGGACTTTCGCCCGAATTGCGCCGTAAGGCCAAGCTCGCGATCGCGTTCGGCTCTGCGACCTGGCCGCATCAAATGGTCCGCGTCATGCTTCTGGAACAGCTTTATCGGGCCGCCACCATTCTGGCCGGCCACCCCTATCACCGCGCGTGATCCGCGCCACAACGAGCACCTTTGCCTAAAGCGATGCGAGCGCCTGTCCTCAACCTGCTGCTGATCGCCGGCATGACCGGCGCAAGTATTTTGGGCGCAAGCCTTGCGCAAGCTCAGACGCCTGCACCGCAGACTGCGGCCGTCGCGCCCGATGCGATCAAGCAGCGCGAGCAGGAGCTCGAAGCCACGCGCGCCAGCAAGAAGAGCGCGGAGGAAGCGCAGGCCAAGCTCAAGGCCGAGATCACCTCGCTCGGCCAGGACCGCACCCAGCTCAATCAACAGTTGATCGACACCGCCGCCAATGTGCGCACCGTCGAGACCAAGATCGACGAAGCCGAAGCGCGGCTGCGATCGCTGAACGGCCGCGAGCAGGCGATGCGCAGCTCGCTCGATTCGCGCCGCGCCGACATCGTCGAGGTGCTGGCGGCCTTGCAGCGCGCCGGAAGGCGGACGCCGCCGGCGCTGTTGGTAAGGCCCGAGGATGCCCTGCAATCGCTGCGCACGGCGATGCTGCTCGGTGCCGTGGTGCCGGAATTGCGCGGCCGCGCCGAGAAGATCGCAAGCGAGCTCGGCGAGCTCGTGGCCTTGCGCAAGACCATCGCGACCGAGCGCGACCAGCTTGCCTCCGACCGCGACAAGGTGCGCAACGACCAGACCCGGCTCGCAGCTCTGGTCGACGAGCGGCAGCGCCAGCAGGCGTCGCGCGAAAAGGACCTCGACGCCGAGAATGCGCGCGCCGTCGCGCTCTCACGACAGGTCGGCGATCTCCAGGGGCTGATCGCCAAGATGGAGCAGGATCTGCAAAGTGCCGCCAAGGCGGCTGAGAAGGCGGCTGAGGCCGCCAAGCAGGCCGAGGCAAAGGCCGCTGCAAACGCGGCCGCCAGCGCCAAGACCGGCCCTGGCGCTTTCAAGGATCGTTCCCGGACCACCCCCGCGATGGCCTTTGCCGCGGCCAAGGGTCTGCTGCCTCTTCCGGTTAACGGTAACAAGATCAGGGATTTCGGCGGTTCGGACGGGCTCGGCGGGGTCCAGAAGGGCATTTCGCTGGCGACCCGGCCCGGCTCCCAGGTCACGACGCCGTGTGATGGCTGGGTAGTCTATGCCGGCCCCTTCCGCAGCTATGGACAACTCTTGATCCTCAATGCCGGGGGCGGGTATCATGTGCTGATCGCCGGGATGGAGCGCATTTCGGTCAACATCGGTCAGTTTGTGCTCACGGGGGAGCCTGTCGCGACCATGGGGTCGACTTCTCAAGTCGCCTCCATTCTCGCCACGAACGCGAGTCAACCTGTGCTCTATGTCGAGTTCCGCAAAGACGGCACTCCAATCGATCCAGGCCCATGGTGGGCCGCAAATGAAGGCGAGAAGGTTCGCGGATGATGCGCAAGACTTCAGTTATCCTCCTCAGCGCGGCCACCGGTGCGGCGCTGACGCTGTTCGTGACGCAACCGCGCGCAGTCTTCATGGGCTCCAGCGCGCGAGCCGCCACCGCGGACACCTATCGCCAGCTCAATTTGTTCGGCGACGTCTTCGAGCGCGTCCGCTCGGACTATGTCGAGAAGCCCGACGACACCAAGCTGATCGAATCCGCGATCAGCGGCATGCTCACCGGTCTCGATCCGCATTCGAGCTACATGGACGCCAAGAGCTTCCGCGACATGCAGGTGCAGACCCGCGGTGAGTTCGGCGGCCTCGGCATCGAAGTCACGATGGAAGACGGCCTGATCAAGGTGGTCTCCCCGATCGACGACACCCCGGCCTCGCGGGCCGGCGTCATGGCCAACGACATCATCACCAATCTGGACGACGAAGCGGTGCAGGGCCTGACCCTGAACCAGGCGGTCGAGAAGATGCGCGGCCCCGTCAACACCAAGATCAAGCTCAAGATCATCCGCAAGGGCCAGGACAATCCGATCGACGTCACGCTGGTGCGCGACAACATCCGCGTCCGTTCGGTGCGCGCCCGCATCGAGGCCGACGACATCGCCTATATCCGCATCACCACCTTCAACGAGCAGACCACCGAAGGCCTGAAGCGCGAGGTCGCCAACCTCTCGAATCAGATCGGCGACAAGCTGAAGGGCTACGTCATCGACCTCCGCAACAACCCGGGCGGCCTGCTCGAGGAAGCGGTCACCGTCTCCGACTCCTTCCTGGAGAAGGGCGAGATCGTCTCGACCCGCGGCCGCAATGCCGAGGAGACCCAGCGCCGTACCGCGCATACGGGCGACCTCACCAAGGGCAAGCCGGTGATCGTGCTGGTCAATGGCGGCTCGGCTTCGGCGTCGGAGATCGTCGCCGGCGCGCTGCAGGACCACAAGCGCGCGACCATCGTCGGCACGCGTTCGTTCGGCAAGGGCTCGGTGCAGACCATCATTCCGCTCGGCTCCGGCAACGGCGCGCTGCGTCTGACCACGGCGCGCTACTACACGCCGTCGGGCAAGTCGATCCAGGCCAAGGGCATCGTGCCTGACATCGAAGTGCTGCAGGACGTGCCGGACGAGCTGAAGTCGCGCACCGACACCAAGGGCGAAGCTTCGCTGCGCGGCCATCTCAAGAACGACGGCGACGAGAAGACCGGCTCGCAGTCCTACGTTCCGCCGGACGCCAAGGACGACAAGGCGCTCAAGCTCGCCGACGATTTGCTCCACGGCATCAAGAACAGCGCCTCCGCAGCGCCCACCCCGGGCGGCGACAAGGCCACGACCGACAAGCCCAAAGCGGCGAACTAAGTCGGCGCATCGCGATCTGACGAAAAGGGCGGCTCCCGGAGCCGCCCTTTTTGCTTGGAGCTCCTGATATCCCCGGCCTATCCCGGCCTGCCGCCGCTTGACCCCGGCGTGGTATCGTCATCTCGAGTGATTCGGGATCGCGCATGACTGAAACGGCCGATGATCTGAGCGCCCCGCTCGGACGGGACAAGCCGCGCCGGAAACGCCGGCTGCGGCTGCCGTTCACCGCCATGCAGCTGCTCGCAGTCCTGCTCGGCCTGTTCCTGGTCACCTTTGCCGGCTTCGCCATCTTCAACAAGGACCCGCTCGGCGGCGAGCCGATGACGCGGCTCGCGATCCGCGAGCCCGGTGCCGCAGACAAGGCCGGCGACGACAAGCCGGCCGCCGCCAGCCACGGCCAGGACAGCAAGCAGGAAAGCAAGCACGAGGCCAAGGAGGCACTGAAGCAGGCGGGCGAGCAGAAGACCGTCACCATGATCGACGGTTCCACCGGCACCCGCCACGACGTGGTGATCGGCGGCGATGCCGCCGGCAAGAGCGAGGCGGCCTCAGCCTCCGCACCGCCGCCCGTCATGGCCGGGATCGACACAAAACTCCTCGAGAAATCGCGCTACGGCATGATCCCGGCGATTTCCGGGGATCTGAAGCCGTTCAACGTCTATGCGGCGGATGCCGATCGCGCCAAGGCCGCCAAGATGCCGGTGGTCGCGATCCTGATCGGCGGCCTCGGCGTCGGCGCCGCCAAGACCACCGATGCCATCATGCGGCTGCCACCGGCGGTGACGCTGGCCTTCACGCCTTATGGGTCCGATCCAGGAAAACTCGCCGAGCGCGCCCGCGCCCAGCGCCACGAGATCTTCCTCCAGATTCCGATGGAGCCCTACGACTTCCCAGACAACGATCCGGGACCGCAGACGCTGCTGACTTCGCTGAGCGCCGACCAGAACATGGACCGCCTGTACTGGCATCTGAGCCGGATGCAGGGCTATGCCGGCCTCACCAATTTCATGGGTGCCCGCTTCATCGCAACGGAGCCGGCGATGCAGCCGATCATCCGCGAGGCGGCCAGGCGCGGCCTCGGCTTCTTCGACGACGGCTCCTCGCCCCGCAGCATCGCACCCCAGGCCGCCGGCAGCCTGGCGATGCCGTTCGGCAAGGGCGATATCGCGATCGACGCAGTGCCGACCCCGGCGGAGATCGACCGCGCCCTGACCAAGCTCGAAGCGGCGGCACGCGAGCGCGGCGTGGCCGTAGGCACCGCCTCCGCCCTCCCGGTCTCGATCGAGCGCATTGGCGTCTGGACCAAGACATTGGGCGACCGAGGTATCCTTTTGGTGCCATTGACAACCGCGATGCTGAAATCAAAATCCAGCTAAATCAACGGATTGGTACGGCACAGGCCCGCGGGGCCTGCTTCAGCCTTACCGACGGCATGCGAGAGGTCTGGCGGAATGGCGCGTTACGAGGATCTGCCCTACCGGACCTGCGTCGGCGTGATGTTGCTCAACAAGGACGGACTGGTGTTCATCGGCCGGCGTGCCGGCGGCATCGAGCATGTCGACGACACCCATGTCTGGCAGATGCCGCAGGGCGGCGTCGATCCCGGCGAGGATAATTGGGAGGCCGCCAAGCGCGAGCTCTATGAGGAGACCAGCGTGCGCTCGGTCGAGCGGCTCGGCGAGGTTCCGGACTGGCTCACTTACGACATTCCGCGCACGGTTGCCGGGCGCGCTTGGAAGGGCCGCTACCGCGGCCAGCGCCAGAAATGGTTCGCGGTCCGCTTCACCGGCAAGGACAGCGAGATCAACGTCGAAAAGCCCGGCGGCGGCCACAAGGCCGAGTTCGTGAGCTGGCGCTGGGAACCGATGAAGAACCTGACCGGGCTGATCATCCCGTTCAAGCGTCCGGTCTACGAGCGCGTGGTGAAGGAATTTTCCGCGCTGGCGCGGGATTAGTTCAGGTCGCCATTCCAGCTTGATGCTAATGCATCGCCTGAAATGACGACGAGAGATCCACGCGTGACCCATGAAAAGCCTTACCGTCCCAATGTCGGAATCGCGCTGTTCAACGCCGATGGCCGCGTGCTGATCGGGCACCGCTTCAAGGGCGACGGACCCGAGATCATCCTGCCGGGCCTCGACTGGCAGATGCCGCAGGGCGGCGTCGACGAGGGCGAGGATTTGCGCGATGCCGCGCTGCGCGAGCTCTGGGAAGAGACCAGCGTCAAGAGCGCAACCTATCTCGGCGAGACCGACTGGCTGACTTACGAATTTCCGCCCTATGACGGGCCGCAGACGCATCGGCTGGCGAAATTCCGCGGTCAGCGCCAGAAATGGTTCGCGCTGCGCTTCACCGGCAAGGATGACGAGATCGATCCGCTGACGCCGCGCAACGGGCAGCCCGCCGAGTTCGACGCCTGGCGCTGGGAGCGGCTCGACCGCGTCCCCGATGTCGTGGTGCCGTTCCGCCGCCACGTCTACAGCGCAGTGGCGCAGCAGTTTGCGCCCTTCGCCAACTAAAAACGCGAAAACAACCCCATGCACAGTAGAACGGGGTTGAAATCATTAGAGAACTTTCGCCGGAAATTTGCGCGAGCCTAATTGATCGGTCCCACCGTGAACGGGCCGATCGCGATGACGTGGCAGTCGCTGTCGCGCTTGGCGCAGTCGGCGAGCGCGGAATTGACGGCGGTCTGCTCGTCCGCGGCCTTGAGGCCGAGGCCCGGCCGGCCCGCGGTGCCGACCGCGACGGCGTTCCAGCCCATGCCGTCGGCGAGCTTGCGCACGACCTCGTCGCGCGCATCTGCGACGATCGAGGCGTTGGACGCCGCGTGGAAGAAGCCGGTGATCCTCAGCAGGGTCGGGATCGGCACGACGAAATTCTCGTCGACCGCAACGACCAGGCAAGCGACGCCGGCGATCGCGCCGCACGATTCCAGCGAACGCCGCGCGGCATCGTCGGCGGATGATGCGCCCATCACCATGAAATATTGACCGCCCGGGCCGAGCGCGACCGCGCGGGATTTTGCAGCGGGCACGAACATGTTCTCGAGGCGGACTTTCGCGGGATCGCGCACCATCGGAAAGTCTTTGGAGGCAAAGGCACGCTCGGTCATGGCATCATGCCGGATGAACGGTTGCGGCGGCATCGGCGGCTTGCCGTGCGTGTAGACAATGTTGTTGCCGACCGCATAGAGCTCGCAGCGCCGCGGCGACTGCGCGGCATCGGCGCGCTTCTGACACTGATCGAGTGCGGCGTTGCGCGCGGCTTCCTCGTTCGGCTGATTCAACGACGCGCCGGTGAACCCGCCGACATTGAGCGCGAACGCCTTGTAGTTGCCGGCAGCGGAATAGTCGCCAGCCAGGTAGTTGCGGATGCGCTCGTTGATAAAGGGGACGCTGTCGGCGGGAAACTTGCCGGCCATCGGTGAAGCCGATGGTGCCGGCATGGGCATCGGCGCTTTCGCTGCCATGGTGGCTGACGGGCTTGGCGCTGCTGCCGCAGCCGCGCTGGGCATCGGACTTGATGCAGAGCTTGGCGCAATCGCTGCAACCGCCGGCGCCCTGGTGGTCTCGAGCTTGGTGAAATAGAGGAAGCCACCGACGCCGATGGCGACGACGGAGACGACACCGACCACCAGCGGCCACATCCAGTTCGGCGCGGCCGCAGCCTTCGCCACCTTCTTGATCTGCGGCGTCGCGTAGCTGCCGTCCCCGCGCCGCATTGCCACCATGTAGGCGTGCACCGGCGTCGGGATGTTCTTGACCTCCTGCGCGCCGATATCGGCGAACTGCACCGACAGCTTGTTGGCGACCTGCTCGTGCACGGCGCGAGAGACGCAGATGCCGCCGACCTCGGCGAGGCCCTCGAGCCGGGCGGCGATGTTGACGCCGTCACCGAGCAGATCGCCATCGCGCTCGACCACGTCGCCGATGGTGATGCCGATGCGGAACGACATCTGCCGGCTTGGCGGATAGGCCATGTTGCGGGTTCGCAGGGATTCCTGAATGTCGATCGCGCAGCGCACCGCATCGACTGCGCTTGGAAATTCCGCGAGCACGGCGTCACCCGCAGTGTTGAAGATGCGTCCGCCCGCCTTGGCAATGAAATCGTCGACAACCTCGCGATAGGAGGCGAGACGCCGCAGCGTCTCCTCTTCGTCTTCCGCGACCAGTCGTGAATAGCCGGCAATATCGGCTGCGAAAATCGCTGCGATCTTGCGTTTCATTTGCGGCCGGCCCCCGGAACAAAGTTCGCGAGCGCAGAATGGCGCGATCGGCGGCGCGGTGCAACAAAGTTTCAGCGCCCGCCACTTCCGTGACGAGCGCTGAACTTATTCAGGAATTTTCAGTTCGGGCCCCGGCGCGATGCACCGGGGCTTAGTGCATAGCCGTGCTGCTGAGCTGCTGCTGGATGCTCTTGAAATGGTCGAGCCGCGCGATGGCTTGATCGAGCTCGTTGCCTTCGTGCTCCTTCAATCCCTCTTCCATCTCCGAGATAGTCGCGGCGAACTGGGCGCGATCGAGCTCGGCCAGCGAGGTCGCGACGTCGGCGAGTACCGTCAGGCCCTTGTCGGAAACTTCGGCGATACCGCCGAGCACGATGATCTTCTCGTGCTTGCCGCCGGTGGTGACGGTGAGAATGCCGGGCCGGATCGCGGCCACGACCGGAGCGTGTCCCGCCAGCACGCCGAAATCACCTTCGACGCCGGGGATATCGACCTGGTCGACCTCGCCCGAGAAGGCGAGCTTTTCCGGCGAGACGAGATCGAAGTGGAAGGTGGCCATTGGAAACCTGCGAATGGTGAGTAGCGAATTGCGAATGGAGCGGGAGCAGCGCGACTATTCGCTACTCCCTGCTCGCCCTTCGCAGCTTAGGCCGCCTCGGCCGCCAGCTTCTTGCCCTTCTCGATCGCCTCTTCGATGGTGCCGACCATGTAGAAGGCGGCTTCCGGCAGGTGATCGTACTTGCCTTCGCAGAGGCCGCGGAAGCCCTTGATGGTGTCCGCGAGGTCGACGAACTTGCCGGGCGAGCCGGTGAAGATTTCGGCGACGTGGAACGGCTGCGACAGGAAGCGCTCGATCTTGCGGGCGCGGGCCACCGTCAGCTTGTCCTCTTCCGAAAGCTCGTCCATGCCGAGAATGGCGATGATGTCCTGCAGCGACTTGTAGCGCTGCAGCACCTGCTGGACCTGACGCGCGGTGTCGTAGTGCTCCTGGCCGACGACGAGCGGCGAGAGCATGCGCGAAGTCGAGTCGAGCGGGTCCACCGCCGGATAGATGCCCTTTTCCGAGATCGCGCGGTTCAACACCGTGGTGGCGTCCAAATGCGCGAACGAGGTCGCGGGCGCCGGGTCGGTCAAGTCGTCGGCCGGAACGTAAATGGCCTGCACCGAAGTGATCGAACCCTTCTGCGTGGTGGTGATGCGCTCCTGCAGCGCGCCCATGTCGGTGGCAAGCGTCGGCTGGTAACCCACGGCGCTCGGGATACGACCGAGCAGCGCCGACACTTCAGAACCGGCCTGGGTGAAGCGGAAGATGTTGTCGACGAAGAACAGCACGTCCTGGCCCTGGTCGCGGAAGTGCTCGGCGACGGTCAGACCGGTGAGGCCGACTCGGGCGCGGGCGCCGGGCGGCTCGTTCATCTGGCCGAACACCAGCGCGCACTTCGACTTGACGCTCGGATCCGGATTGTGCGGATCGGCGTTGACCTTGGACTCGATGAACTCGTGATAGAGGTCGTTGCCCTCGCGGGTACGCTCACCGACGCCGGCGAACACGGAGTAACCACCGTGGGCCTTCGCGACGTTGTTGATCAGCTCCTGAATCAGCACGGTCTTGCCGACGCCGGCGCCGCCGAACAGGCCGATCTTGCCGCCCTTGGCGTAGGGCGCGAGCAAGTCGACGACCTTGATGCCTGTGACGAGAATTTCAGCTTCGGTCGACTGGTCGGTGTAGCTCGGCGCTTCCTGGTGGATGGCGCGCATGCCTTCGGACTGGATCGGGCCGGCTTCGTCGATCGGCTCGCCGATCACGTTCATGATGCGGCCGAGCGTGCCCGCGCCGACGGGAACCGAGATCGGCTGACCGGTGTCGGTCACTTCCTGGCCGCGGACCAGACCTTCGGTCACGTCCATCGCGATCGTGCGCACGGTAGACTCACCGAGATGCTGCGCAACTTCCAGCACGAGGCGGATGTTGCCGTTCCTGGTTTCCAACGAATTCAGAATGGCCGGCAGATGGCCTTCGAACTGAACGTCGACGACGGCGCCCATGACCTGGGTGACACGACCGACCTGGGTAGCTGCTGTAGCCATGAAGCTCTCCTTCGAAATTCTTTACTTGAACGACCGTCGTTTGGTTCGTGCGTCAGACCGCCTCGGCGCCGGAGATGATCTCGATCAGCTCCTTGGTGATCTGGGCTTGACGGGTTCGGTTGTAGATCTGGGTTTGCTTGCGGATCATTTCGCCCGCGTTGCGGGTGGCGTTGTCCATCGAGCTCATCTGCGCGCCGTAGAACGAGGCGTTGTTTTCCAGCAGCGCGCGGAAAATCTGCACCGCGATATTCCGCGGCAACAGGCCGGAGAGGAGTTCGTCTTCCTCCGGCTCGTAGTCGTAGGACGTCGACGGCGCGTTCGCCGCCTTTTCTTCCACGGTCAACGGAATGATCTGCTGCGCGGTCGGGACCTGGGCGATCACCGACTTGAACTGCGCGTAGAACAGCGTGCAGACGTCGAATTCGCCGTTGTCGAAGCGGGCCAGGACCTTCTTGGCGATGTCCTCGGCGTTGAGGAAGCCGAGCTGACGAACGCCGCGCAGGTCGAGGTGCTCGATGATCTGCTTGTCGTACAGGCGGCGGAGCTGCTCGTAGCCCTTGCGACCGACGCAGAAGAATTTGACTTCCTTGCCCTGCGCGATCAGCGCCTGGGCGCGCTCGCGCGCGAGACGCACGATCGAGGAGTTGAAGGCGCCGGACAGACCACGCTCGCCGGTGCAGACCAGCAGCAGGTGAACCTGATCCTTGCCGGTGCCGCCCAGCAGCACCGGAGCGCCGGGCGAACCGGCGGCAGCGCTGGCGATGTTGGAGATCACCGCGCTCATCTTGTCGGCATAGGGCCGCGCCGCCTCGGCCGCCTGCTGGGCGCGGCGCAACCGGGACGCCGCGACCATCTGCATGGCCTTGGTGATCTTCTGCGTCGCCTTGGTGGAGGCGATGCGGACGCGCATGTCTTTAAGTGACGCCATTCTTCGTTCACCCCGGCGGTTCGACCCCTTGGATCAAGCCGCTAGCCTATCCCAGTCGTCATGCCCGGGCGTGTCCCGGGCATCCACGTCTTCGTTTCCATGCAGTGAGGCACGGAAGGCCGGGACACGAAGCCCGGCCTTGCGACCGTTCTCTTATGCGAAGCTCTTGGCGAAACCTTCGACCACCGACTTCAGCTTGGCGGCACTGTCGTCGGAGAGATCGCGGCTATCGCGGATCGCGTTGAGGATATCGACGTTCTTGCCGCGCAGCAGCGACAACAGACCGTCCTCGAACGCGCGCACCTTGTTGACCGGAAGCGGATCGAGATAGCCGTTGGTGCCGGCCCAGATCACGCAGACCTGCTCTTCCATCTTCAGCGGCGCGAACTGCGGCTGCTTCAGGAGCTCGGTGAGACGCGAGCCGCGGTTGAGCAGGCGCTGGGTCGAGGCGTCGAGGTCGGAGCCGAACTGCGCGAACGCCGCCATTTCGCGGTACTGCGCCAGCTCGCCCTTGATCTTGCCGGCGACCTTCTTGGTGGCCTTGGTCTGCGCCGAGGAGCCGACGCGCGACACCGACAGACCGACGTTCACCGCGGGGCGGATGCCCTGGAAGAACAGGTCGGTTTCGAGGAAGATCTGGCCGTCGGTGATCGAGATGACGTTGGTCGGAATGTAGGCCGACACGTCGTTGGCCTGGGTTTCGATGACCGGCAGCGCCGTCAGCGAGCCCGAGCCCTGGTCCTTGTTCAGCTTCGCCGCGCGCTCGAGCAGGCGGGAATGCAGATAGAACACGTCGCCCGGATAGGCTTCGCGGCCCGGCGGGCGGCGCAGCAGGAGCGACATCTGGCGGTAGGCGACGGCCTGCTTGGACAAATCGTCATAGATGATGACGGCGTGCATGCCGTTGTCGCGGAAGTACTCGCCCATGGTGCAGCCGGTGAACGGCGCGATGTACTGCATCGGTGCCGGATCCGACGCGGTGGCGGCGACGATGATCGAATATTCGAGCGCGCCCTGCTCTTCCAGCACCTTCACGAACTGGGCAACGGTCGAGCGCTTCTGGCCGATCGCGACGTAGACGCAATACAGCTTGATGTTCTCGTCCGGCTGCGCGTTGAGCGGCTTCTGGTTGAGAATGGTGTCGAGCGCGATCGCGGTCTTGCCGGTCTGACGGTCGCCGATGATCAGCTCGCGCTGGCCGCGGCCGATCGGGATCAGGGCGTCGATCGCCTTGAGGCCGGTCGCCATCGGCTCGTTCACCGATTTGCGCGGAATGATGCCGGGCGCCTTGACGTCGACGCGCATGCGCTTGTCGGCCTGGATCGGGCCCTTGCCGTCGATGGGGTTGCCGAGCGCGTCGACGACGCGGCCGAGCAGGCCCTTGCCGACCGGCGCGTCCACGATGGCGCGGGTGCGCTTGACGGTCTGACCTTCCTTGATCTCGCGGTCGGCGCCGAAAATGACGATACCGACGTTGTCGGTTTCGAGGTTCAGCGCCATGCCGCGGGTGCCGTTCTCGAACTCGACCATTTCACCGGCCTGGACGTTATCCAGACCGTAAACGCGGGCGATACCGTCGCCGACGGACAGCACCTGTCCGACTTCGGAGACTTCAGCTTCCTGGCCGAAATTCTTGATCTGGTCCTTGAGGATCGCGGAAATTTCCGCGGCGCGGATGTCCATCAGCCTGCCTCTTTCATCGCGTGCTTGATCGAATTGAGTTTGGTGCGAAGCGAGCTATCGATCATCCGGCTGCCAAGCTTGACCACGAGGCCACCGATGATCGAGGGATCGATCTTCACGTTGAGCGCGACGTCCTTGCCGGTCACCGACTTCAGGGCAACCTTGAGGGCGTCGAGATTCTTGTCCGAGAGCGCCTCCGCCACGGTGACGTCGGCCGTCGCCTCGCCCTTGAACCTGGCGACCAGGGCGCGATAGGCGCGGATGACGTCAGCCACCGCGAACAGGCGGCGGTTGGCGGTCAGCACTTTCAGGAAATTGGCGGAGATGCCGGCGATGCCCGCCTTGTCCAAAACGGCCGAGAGGGCCCTGGACTGGGCATCGGCCGCGAACACAGGGCTGCGGACGAGGCGCTTCAGATCGGCGCTTTCGTTCAGCATGCCCTCGAATTTTTCGAGATCGGCTTTGACCTCGTCGACCACTTTCTGGTCGCGGGCCAGTTCAAACAAGGCCGTTGCATAACGGCCCGACACACCGGAAACGGACGTATCTTCTGCAGCCACAGACGTGCTCTTTTTGCTGTCAAACTCGCAAGGGAAAAACCGTCGCCACAAAGCGGCGCCTAGCGATCCAAGCCCTTGGAATTCAAGCGGGACTTCGATTTTCGACCCCGCACGGAAGTGCCGGGCTCGTTAAAATCGCGGCTTTGCTAACATAGCAGGCGCGCACGTGCAACATGACGCCAAATTAAAGGCATGACGTTCTGTCGCCAGTTCGTCGCACTCCACGACGACGGCGACGACGACCTGCCATGCCGCGGAATTGCCACAGCCCCTAAGCCCACCCCCGAGCCGATGCCGGCCATTGGTTCCTGCCCTCAGCGCATAGCGGCCATGAACACGGATCGCTGAGGCGTGATTCCGGCGCATCCAGCTTCACTCGCCGAATACTTTCCGAATTCTAAATGCGGAAAGCGATGACTTCGTTTTACAGTATTCGCGAGTAATTTAGAGGTTAACGAATCGTTAAATTCCAATATTACGGAATGTCGGCTGAATATCTCCGCCGGTAACAAGATATTACACGGCGACACAGAACGGATTTACTGCCCAATTCACGCCTCATTAGGAATCGAAACGCGGTCCCGCTCGCAAACTTACGGGGGCTCCACTTGCCACATATGTGGCAATACTAGCTTAGGGACCAATATATGCTTTGTTTGAAGACGCTGGGCTCAGTGACCCGGCCGCGTACGGCGATCGCTTTTGTTGCCGCGACTCTTCTCATCGGGGGAACTGCCACCGAAGCTTCCGCCAAATCCCGGCATCACCATCGGTATTCCCACCATCATCACCGCCACCAGGCCCAGAACGATGCCAACACGTCCTCCGATTGGCGTAACGCCAATGCGTCGATGACGCCGTCGCAGGGCACCGGACGTGCCTTCTCCGGCATGGCTTCCTTTTACGGGAACGAGTCCGGCAGCAGGACTGCCTCGGGCCAGCGCTTCAACCAGAACGCCATGACCGCGGCGCACCGTTCGCTGCCGTTCGGCACCAAGCTGCGGGTCACCCATGGCGGCTCCAGCGTCATCGTCACCATCAACGACCGTGGCCCGTTCGTTCGCGGCCGTGTCCTCGACCTCTCCACGGGCGCTGCCCGCGCTATCGGCCTCACCGGCGCCGGCGTCGGCCGCGTCACCGCGGAAGTCGTCTCCTAAAGCGCGCGACGCGTGAAACAAGCCCGCCGTCTTGGGGGACGGCGGGCTTCGTGCATTCCGGGGGCGCGCCGCCCGCCGCCCGGGGGCCAGGCCCACCGCGGGGGGGGGGGGGATGTCTTTCGGGGGGGGGGGGGGGGGGGGGGCCCGCGGGGGGGGGGGGGGGGGGGGGGGGGGGGGGTAGGGGTCCCCAAACCCGGCCCCCGGGGTAAACCACCCCCGCGGTGTGGGGGGCGGGGGGGCTTCGTCATTCCGGGGCGCGCGCAGCGCGAGCCCGGAATCCATCGAACAGCAGGGTCGGTGGATGAATGGATTCCGGGTTCGCGACTTCGTCGCGCCCCGGAATGACAGCGGCTACAAAAAGCTCTGCGGATCGACGTCGACCTCGAGCTTTTGATTGCCCTTCGGCTTCGGGCATACGGCAAGCCAGTTGCGCAGATAATCCGACAGGTCGAAGCCGCGCGCCGATTTCACCAGGATGCGGAAGCGGTAGCGGCCCTTGATGACGGCGAGCGGGGCTTCCGCTGGGCCCAGCACCACCACCCGCTCGTCGCGCGGCGCGAGCGCAACGAGGTGGCGGCCGAAGCCTTCGGCGCTCGGCCGGTCGCCGGCGGAAATGATCAGGCTCGCGAGCCGCCCGAACGGCGGATACAGCGTGCGTTCGCGCAAATCGATCTCGCTGTCGTAGAACGCTTCACGGTCGCAGGCGATCAGCGCCTTCATCACGGGATGGTCGGGCTGGTGGGTCTGGAGATAGCCGACGCCGCGGCCCTGCTCGCGCCCGGCGCGGCCGATCACCTGGTTGAGCAATTGCCAGGTGCGCTCGGAGGCGCGCGGATCGCCATTGGACAGGCCGAGATCCGCATCGACCACGCCGACAAGATTGAGCCGCGGGAAATTGTGGCCCTTGGCGACGAGCTGGGTGCCGATGATGACGTCGACGCGGCCCTCCGCAATGTCATTCAGCTCGGAGCGCATCGTCTCGATCGAGGTGATGAGATCGCTCGACAGCACCATGGTGCGCGCCTCCGGGAACAGCGCGGCCGCCTCTTCCTGCAAGCGCTCGACGCCGGGCCCGACCGCGACCAGCGATTCCTCCGCCGCGCAATGCGGGCAGGTTTGCGGACGCGGCATCGAGAAGCCGCAATGGTGACAGACGAGGCGCTGGCGGAAGCGGTGATCGACCAGCCAGGCGTCGCAGATGGTGCAGGCAAAGCGATGGCCGCAGGCGCGGCACAGCGTCAACGGCGCATAGCCGCGGCGATTGAGAAACAATAGCGCCTGCTCGCGCCGCTCGATCGCGGTCCTGATCTCGGACGCCAGCCGCGGCGAGATGAAGCGGCCGCGCGCCGGCGGCTCGCGGCGCATGTCGATGGCCTCGATATGCGGCATGTGCTGGCCGCCGAAGCGTGACGGCAGCGCGATGCGCTGATAGCGGTTCTTGCGCGCATTGACCTCGGACTCGACCGACGGCGTCGCCGATGCCAGCACGATCGGAACCTTCGCGATATGCGCGCGCACCACCGCCATGTCGCGGGCGTGATAATGCACGCCCTCGTCCTGCTTGTAGGCCTGGTCGTGCTCTTCATCGACCACGATGAGGCCGAGATTGGCGTAGGGCAGAAACAGCGCCGAGCGCGCGCCGACCACGACCGGCGCGCTGCCCTCGGAGATCGCCGCCCAGTTGCGTGCGCGGGTGCGCGGCGTCAGCTCGGAATGCCATTCCAAGGGACGCACGCCAAAACGCTGCGCGAAGCGATCGAGAAACTGGCCGGTGAGCGCGATCTCCGGCATCAGGATCAGCGACTGTTTTCCGCGGCGGATCGCCTCGGCCACGGCTTCGAAGTAAACCTCGGTCTTGCCCGAGCCGGTGACACCGTCGAGCAGCGCGACGTGAAAGCTGCCGTTGGCCGCGAGCGCGCGCATCGCATCGACTCCGGCGCGCTGGAGCGGCGAAAAATCCGGCCGGCTGAAATCCGGATCGGGCGCCGGCGGCGGTGGAGGCGGCGGCATCGGCTCGACCGTGAGCGTGCCTTCGTCGACGAGGCCGTCGATCACGCCGGCCGAAACGCCGGCCTCCTTGGCCGCCTCGGACTTGCCGTGCAGCAGCCGGTCCGACAGCACCTCGATCAGGCGCTGCCGCGCCGGCGTCAGTCGCCGCGGGAGATCGCCGGTCAGGCGCACGCCGGCGCGCACCCGCTCGGGGCCGAGGTTCTCGCCCATCCGCAGGCACATGCGCAGCACCATGCCGCGCGGGCTCAGGGTGTAATTGGCGATCCAGTCCACGACTGCACGCAGCTCGGGCTTCAGCGGCGGGATGTCGAGCTTTTCGCTGACCTCCTTGAGGCGGTTGTGCAGGCGCGGATCCGGATTGGCGTTTTCGGCCCAAACCACGGCCAGCACCTCGCGCGGGCCGAGCGGCACGCCAATAATGTCGCCCGCCTTCAGCTCCATCCCACGCGGCACCTTGTACGAATAGGTCTGGTCGAGCGCGACCGGCACCAGCACGTCGACCATGCGGGTCGCGTTGGCGGAGACGGCGTTGCTGCGCGACGTGTGGTCCATGGAGGGGAATCGGAACCCGGGGGCTTCAAGGCTAGCGCCCTGAGGCGGCCTTAGCGAACGATAAACGAGTGTGATGCGATATACTGAGTGGAATCACCACGTCCAGAGCGCATGAGCAAAGCGGCCGCCCCACAGATCGAGCTCGCCAGCGCCGATCCTGACATCGCGCAGGAGATGACGCGCTGGCTGTCGCATCTCGGCGCGGAGCGACGGCTGTCGCCGAAGACGCTCGAGGCCTATGGCCGCGATTTGCGGCAGTGCCTGAATTTCCTCTGCGGCCATTGGGGCGAGCGGGTGACGCTGAAGCGTTTCGCCGCGCTGGAAGCCACCGATATCAGGGCCTTCATGGCGATGCGCCGCGCCGATGATATTGCCGGGCGCTCGCTGATGCGCGCACTCGCGGGCCTGCGCTCGTTTGGCCGCTTCCTCGAACGCGAAGGCAAGGGCAAGGTCGGCGCACTCTCGGCGATCCGCGCGCCGAAAGTCGCAAAGAGCCTGCCAAAGCCGCTGCCGATGGCGTCGGCCAAACGTCTTGCGGACGCCGACGAGCGCGCCGGCGAGGATCGCGAGACCTGGATTTTGGCGCGCGATGCCGCGGTGATGGCACTCCTCTACGGCTCGGGCCTGCGCATCTCCGAAGCGCTGGGGCTGACGCGCCGCGAGGTGCCGCGTCCCGGTGAAGGCGACGTGCTGATCGTGACAGGCAAAGGCAACAAGACCCGCATGGTGCCGGTGCTCCAGAACGTGCTCGCGCTCGTGCAGGAGTATGTCGCGATGTGCCCGTATCCGCTGCCGGCCGAAGGCCCGATCTTCGTCGGCGCACGCGGCGGGCCGTTGAGCCCGCGCATCATCCAGCTCGCGATGGAGCGGCTGCGCGGCGCGCTCGGCCTGCCCGACAGCGCCACGCCGCACGCGCTCCGGCATTCCTTCGCCACGCATCTGTTGTCGCGCGGCGGCGATTTGCGCGCGATCCAGGAATTGCTCGGCCATGCCTCGCTCTCGACCACGCAGATCTATACCGGCATCGATGCCGAGCGGCTGCTGGAAGTCTATGCCAGCGCGCATCCGCGGCGCTGATGCTGACATGAAGCTGTCATAGCAAGCCTCGCGGCGCGCATGCCTCTTGCGCGGCGCCCGCGGTTCGGTCAATCGTGGGGAACCGAGCCAGGAGGAATTTATGAGCGCACATGAAAGCATGGAGCATGCCGAGCACGCCGAACACGCGTCCGGCTCGAACAAGAAGATCGCGCTCCTGATCGCGGTCCTGGCGCTGTTCCTGGCGATCTCCGAGACGCTCGGCAAGGGCGCCCAGACCGAATCGATCAGCAAGAACGTCGAGGCCTCCAACCTCTGGGCCTTCTTCCAGGCCAAGAGCATCCGCCGCACCGTGGTGCAGACCATGGCCGACCAGGGCAAGCTCATCCTCGGCGCGGCGAGCGACGAGGCCAACAAGGTGGCCGTGCAGAAGCAGATCGAGGACTGGCAGAAGACCGCGCAGCGCTACCGCTCCGAGCCCGAGACCGGCGAAGGCACCGAGCAGCTGGCCGAAAAGGCCAAGCACGCCGAGCATGAACGCGACGAGGCGACTGCGAAATATCATCACTTCGAGCTGGCGTCCGCCGCCTTCCAGATCGGCATCGTCCTGGCCTCGGCGACGATCATCACCGGCATGCTACCGCTCGCCTGGATCGCGGGCCTGCTGTCGCTTGCCGGACTTGGAATGACCGTGCTCGGCGCATGGTCGCCGCATCTGCTGCATCTGCATTGAGGCTCGTAACCCGCATGAGCGCAGCGACATGCGGGGAGCCACAATAAGGAATCCCGGATATCGCTTTGCTCATCCGGGCTACGCGACGCTCATTGCGTCGACGCTCATTGCGTCGACGCTCAACGCGCTTCGTGCACGCTCTTGCGAAAACGCTGGATCAGGCGGAGGGTTCGTGAGGACCAGCCTTCGCCGTTGCCGGCGATCAGCTCCTTGATGCGCCGCTTGACCGGATCGACCAGCTCGGCGGCCTTGGCACGCAGCTTCAGCACCAGATCATAAAGCCGCTCGAACCAGTGCATCTCCATCAGCTTGTCGCGCGTCACGTCGAACACGAAGGCGGTGACACCGACCCCGAGCAGCTTTGCGAACACGATGGTGAAGACCGCGCTGGTCCAGTATTCGTGCGTGAGCAGCCACAGGCCGACCAGCTTGAGCGGAAACAGCGGGATGATGGGCACGGCGAACACGATCAGCGTCATCGCCGGCGACAGCGCATCGACGCGGTCCGACAGCCATTGCTTGAACCGGGCGAGCGGGACAATTGCGACAACCCGCGCGACGATCGGTTCGAGATGGTCCCACAGCCAGGCTTCGATCAGGAAGATGATCGCAAGCAGGACCCAGACCGGTTGAAGCAGGCGGCGTAGCATGTGTTTCCCGCCCGATTCGGCGCTGGGCGCCACCTACATATGGATGGCCCGCTTGCCGACTGCAAGCGCGGCTTCCTTGATGGCCTCGGAGCGGGTCGGGTGCGCGTGGCAGGTGCGCGCGAGATCCTCCGCGCTGCCGCCAAACTCCATGAGAACGGCCGCCTCATGGATCATTTCGCCGGCCTCAATGCCGATAATGTGCACGCCGAGCACGCGATCGGTCTTCGCATCTGCGAGAATCTTCACAAAGCCGTCGGTGGTCTGGTTGACCTTGGAGCGGCCGTTGGCGGTAAAGGGAAACTTTCCGACCGTATAAGCCACGCCCGCCTGCTTCAGCTCCTCCTCGGTCTTGCCGACGGAGGATACTTCCGGCGTGGTATACACCACGCCTGGGATAACA
Source organism: Bradyrhizobium sp. MI1.10 (assembly GCF_055811035.1). Lineage (NCBI taxonomy): Bacteria > Pseudomonadati > Pseudomonadota > Alphaproteobacteria > Hyphomicrobiales > Nitrobacteraceae > Bradyrhizobium > Bradyrhizobium sp. MI1.10. Next base: position 24,415 of record NZ_JBVVPN010000039.1, on the reverse strand, counting down.
TCGTAGTTCACGTGGCCGGCCTGCCCCGCGATGATCTCGGCAACCGCGACGCCTTCATCCTCGGCCTTGTGCGCGAGCATCGGGCCCGCGACGACGTCGCCGATGGCATAGACGCCCTTCACGCTGGTGGCGAAGTGCGGATCGATCTGCACGCGGCCGCGATTGTCGAGCGCAACGCCGGCTTCCTTCAAGCCCAGCCCATCCGTGTACGGCACACGGCCGATACAGACGAGAACGACATCGGCTTCCAGCGTCTCGGCAGCGCCGCCGGCGGCGGGCTCGACCGTCGCCTTCAGCGCCTTGCCGGAGGTGTCCACGCCCGTGACCTTGGCACCCAGCTTGAACGCAAAGCCCTGCTTCTCCAGGATGCGCTGGAATTGCTTGGCGATCTCCCCGTCCATGCCGGGCAGGATGCGGTCGAGGAATTCGACGACGACGACTTCGGCGCCGAGACGCTTCCACACTGAGCCGAGCTCGAGGCCGATCACGCCGGCGCCGACGATCAAGAGCTTGCCGGGGACCTTGTCCAGCGACAGCGCGCCGGTCGACGACACGATGCGCGTCTCGTCGATCTCGATGCCCTTGAGCCGCGCGATGTCCGAGCCGGTGGCGATCACGATGCTCTTGGTCTCGATCACTTGCGACTTGCCGTCGGCGGAGATCTCGACCTTGCCGGTGCCGAGAATCTTGCCGGCGCCCTTGAGCACGTCGATCTTGTTCTTCTTCATCAGGAACTCGACGCCCTTGACGTTGCCGTCGATGCCCTGCTGCTTGAAGTTCATCATCGCAGACAAATCGAGCTTCGGCGCGGAAACGCTGACGCCCATCTTGGCGAAGGAATGCCCGGCCTCCTCGTACATTTCGGAGGCGTGCAACAGCGCCTTCGACGGCATGCAGCCGACATTGAGGCAGGTGCCGCCGAGCGTCGCGTTCTTTTCCACCACGGCGACTTTCATGCCGAGCTGCGCTGCACGCACCGCGCAGACATAACCGCCCGGTCCGGTGCCGATGACGACGAGATCGTATGCCATGAGAGAAAGTCCCGTAAGTTTAGCGTTGAGGGATGTGTCAGCGTCCGCGCGGCGCGTCAGCGTCCGCCGGACACATCGAGAATGGCTGAGGTGACGTAGGAGGCCTCGTCCGACATCAGCCAGACGATGGCATTGGCGACTTCATCGGCAGTACCGACGCGCTTCATAGGCACCATATGGGCCAGACGATGGGCGCGGTCGGGCTCACCGCCGGCAGCGTGGATTTCGGTGTCGATCAGGCCGGGCCGGATGCCCGCGACACGAATGCCCTCGCCGGCAACCTCATGGCCGAGGCCGACGGTGAAGGAATCGATCGCGCCCTTGGACGCGGCATAGTCGACATAGGTGTTCGGCGCGCCGAGCTTGGCAGCAACCGACGACAGATTGACGATGACGCCGCCCTGGCCGCCGTGCCTGGTCGACATCCGCTTCACCGCTTCGCGCGCGCAGAGGATGGAGCCGGTGACATTGACCGCCATCACGCGCTGGATGCGCTCGGCCGACATCTCGTCGACGCGCACGCCGCTGGTCCCGACAATACCGCCATTGTTGACAAGCGCCCCGAGCGTGCCGAACGCGTCCGCGGCCTTGAACAGCGCCAGGATATCGCTTTCCTCGGCGACGTCGCATTTCACCGCGATGGCCTTGCCGTTGCTGGCCGCGATCTCGGCGACCACCTCGTCGGCGGCGGTCTTGTTGCTGGCATAGCCGACCACGACGCGAAAGCCGCGCGCGGCCGCCGCAATCGCGGTCGCCCGCCCGATGCCGCGGCTGCCGCCGGTGATGACAACGACTTTATCCGTCACGCGCGTCTCCATGGTTCGACACGCGCCGTCGCGTAAGGCGACGGCGCTCGCAGAGCATCAGCGATCAGAGATCGAGCACCAGGCGCGCCGGATCTTCCAGGCTCTCCTTGACGCGAACAAGGAAGGTCACGGCTTCCTTGCCGTCGATGACGCGGTGATCGTAGGACAGCGCCAGATACATCATCGGGCGGACCTCGATCTTGCCGCCGACGACCATCGGCCGCTCCTGGATCTTGTGCATGCCGAGAATGCCCGACTGCGGCGCGTTCAGGATCGGGGTCGACATCAGCGAGCCGTAGATGCCGCCGTTCGTGATGGTGAAGGTGCCGCCCTGCATCTCGTCGATCTTGAGCTGGCCGTCACGGGCGCGGCGGCCGAAATCGGCGATGCCCTTCTCGATGTCCGCGATCGACTTGTTGTCGCAGTCGCGCACCACGGGCACGACGAGGCCCTTGTCGGTGCCGACGGCGACGCCGATGTGGTAGTAGTTCTTGTAGATCAGATCGGTGCCGTCGATCTCGGCGTTGACGGCCGGGATGTCCTTCAGCCCCTGCACGACGGCCTTGGTGAAGAAGCCCATGAAGCCGAGCTTCGAGCCATGCTTCTTCTCGAACGCATCCTTGTAGTGCGCACGCAGCGCCATGACGTTGGTCATGTCGACCTCGTTGAAGGTCGTGAGCATCGCGGCGGTGTTCTGCACGTCCTTGAGGCGGCGCGCGATGGTCTGGCGCAGCCGGGTCATCTTGACGCGCTCTTCGCGGGCTGCGTCATCGGCCGGCGACGGTGCGCGGACCTGAACCGCTGCGGCGGGCTGGTTGACCGGGGTCGGCGCCGAGGCCGCACGCTCGATTGCGGCGAGCATGTCGCCCTTGGTGACACGGCCGTCCTTGCCGGAGCCGGGAACGGTCGAGGCGTCGATGCCGGTCTCGGCCGAGAGCTTTCGCACGGATGGCGCGAGCGGCGAGTCGGCCGGCGGTGCTTTCGACGCGGCCGGGGCGGCGGATGGAGCCGCCGCGGCGGGAGCAGGCGCGGGCGCGGCAGCCGGCTTGGCGGGCGTCTTTGCGACGCCGGCCGTGCCCTCGGTGATCTGCCCGAGCAGCGCACCGACCGCAACGGTCGTGCCATCTGCGGCGATGATCTCGCTCAGCGTGCCCGCGGACGGCGCCGGGACTTCGATGGTGACCTTGTCGGTCTCGAGCTCCACCAAGGGCTCGTCGACGGCGACGGGATCGCCGGCCTTCTTGAACCAGCGGCCGATGGTGGCCTCGGTGACGGATTCGCCGAGGGTCGGCACACGAATTTCAGTCATGGTCTTTTCCTTAAGGAGATCGCCAATGCGGTCGGGAATTTTCAGGTGTCATCGGCCGGCGAAAAGCAGGCCATCCAGCAAGCCGAAACGTTCGCATTCACCACGGACGCCACGGTTTGCCGGATGCCCCGCTCCAGTGCGCCATGGCACACAAGGCGGGGCATGACGCAGCTCGAAAAAGTTCAGCTCAATGCTTCGTCCAGGAACGCCTTCAGCTGCGCCTGATGCTTCGACATCAGACCCGTGGCGGTCGCAGCGGAGGCGGCGCGACCGACATAACGCGGACGCCGGCTCGCACCGTTCACCTGGTTCAGCACCCATTCCAGATAGGGCTCGATGAAGTGCCAGGCACCCATGTTGCGGGGCTCTTCCTGGCACCACACGACTTCGGCCTTCTTGAAGCGCGACAGCTCGGCCACCAGCGCCTTCAGCGGCACCGGATAGAGCTGCTCGACGCGCATCAGGTAGATGTCGTCCATGCCACGCTTCTCGCGCTCCTCGTAGAGGTCGTAATAGACCTTGCCCGAGCAGAGCACGATGCGGCGGATCTTCTCGTCGGGCACGAGCTTGACCGCTTCGCCCGGCAGCATCTGGGCGTCGTCATACAGGATGCGGTGGAAGGTCGTTCCCTTCGCGAGCTCCTCGAGGCGCGACACCGCCCGCTTGTGACGCAGCAGCGACTTCGGCGTCATCACGATCAGTGGCTTGCGGATCTCGCGATGGAGCTGCCTACGCAGCACGTGGAAGTAGTTCGCCGGCGTGGTCGGATAGACCACCTGCATGTTGTCTTCCGCGCACATCTGGAGATAACGCTCCAGACGCGCCGAGGAATGCTCCGGTCCCTGGCCCTCATAGCCGTGCGGCAGGAGGCAGACGAGGCCGGACATGCGCAGCCATTTGCGCTCACCCGAGGAGATGAACTGGTCGAACACGACCTGCGCGCCGTTGGCGAAGTCGCCGAACTGCGCTTCCCACAGAGTCAACGTGTTCGGCTCGGCGAGCGAGTAGCCGTATTCGAAGCCGAGCACGGCTTCTTCCGACAGCAGCGAGTTGATGACCTCGTAATGGCCCTGCTCGTGACCGAGATGGTTGAACGGCGTGTAGCGGCTCTCGTCTTCCTGGTCGATCAGGACCGAGTGGCGCTGCGAGAAGGTGCCGCGCTCCGAATCCTGCCCTGACAGGCGGACATGATGGTTCTCGTTGAGCAGCGTGCAGAACGCCAGTGCCTCGCCGGTCGCCCAGTCGATGCCCGTGCCGCCGTCGATCGCCTTGGCGCGGTTTTCGAGGAAGCGCTGGATGGTGCGGTGGACGCGGAAACCATCCGGCACCTTGGTAATCTTGCGACCGATGTCCTTCAGGGCGGTGATGTCGACGCCGGTGACGCCACGCCGCGCATCTTCTTCCTGATCCGCGATCTTGAAGCCGGCCCATTTGCCGTCGAGCCAGTCGGCCTTGTTGGGCTTGTAGCCGGAGCCGGCTTCGAGCTCGGCATCGAGCCGCGCGCGCCAGTCGGCCTTGGCCTTCTCGACCTCGCCCTCCGTCAGCACGCCTTCGCTGATGAGACGGCGGGCGTAGAGCTCGAGCGTCGACGGATGGGCCGCGATCTTCTTGTACATCACCGGCTGGGTGAAAGCCGGCTCGTCGCCCTCGTTATGGCCATGCCTGCGGTAGCAGAACATGTCGATGACGACGGGCTTGTGGAATTTCTGCCGGAACTCGGTCGCGACCTTGGCCGCGAACACGACGGCTTCCGGATCGTCGCCGTTGACGTGGAAGATCGGCGCGTCGATCATCTTCGCCACGTCCGACGGATACGGCGACGAACGGGAATAACGCGGATAGGTGGTGAAGCCGATCTGGTTGTTGACGATGAAGTGCACGGATCCGCCGGTGCGGTAGCCCTTCAGGTCCGACAGGCCGAAACATTCCGCGACCACGCCCTGGCCGGCGAACGCGGCGTCGCCATGCATCAGCAGCGGCATCACCGAGATGCGCATATCCGGCGGATCGCCGTGCTGGTCCTGCTTGGCGCGGACTTTTCCGAGCACCACGGGATCGACGATCTCGAGATGCGAGGGGTTGGCGGTCAGCGACAGATGGATGCGGTTGCCGTCGAACTCGCGATCCGAGGACGCGCCGAGGTGATATTTGACGTCGCCCGAGCCTTCGACCGCATCAGGATTGGCCGAACCGCCCTTGAACTCGTGGAACAGCGCGCGGTGCGGCTTGCCCATCACCTGGGTCAGCACGTTGAGGCGGCCGCGATGCGGCATGCCCAGCACGACTTCTTTCACGCCGAGATTGCCGCCACGCTTGATGATCTGCTCGAGCGCGGGAATCAGCGATTCGGCACCGTCCAGGCCGAAGCGCTTGGTGCCGGTGAACTTGGTGTCGCAGAACTTCTCGAAGCCTTCGGCCTCGACCAGCTTCATCAGGATGGCGCGGCGGCCTTCGCGGGTGAAGGAGATTTCCTTGTCCGGCCCCTCGATCCGCTCCTGAATCCACGCCTTCTGCGCCGCGTTGGTGATGTGCATGAACTCGACACCGAGCGTCTGGCAATAGGTGCGCTCGCAGATCGCTGTGATTTCGCGCAAGCTGGCGTATTCGAGACCGAGCACATGGTCGAGGAAGATCTTGCGGTCGAAATCGGCTTCGCTGAAGCCGTAGGTCCGCGGATCGAGCTCTTCGCGATTGCGCTGGGCTTCGATGCCGAGCGGATCGAGCTTGGCGTGGAAGTGGCCGCGCATGCGGTAGGACCGGATCAGCATCAGGGCCCGGACCGAGTCGCGGGTGGCCTGGAGCAAATCGGCGGAGGAGAGGCCGCCGCCCTTGTCGCCACCCTTGGCCTGCGCTTTGGCCGCGATCTTGGCGCCGACCGTCTTCTCGACTTCCGCCCAATTGCCGTCGAGCGCGGAGGTCAGATCGTCCTGCGGGGTCAGCGGCCAATTGGCGCGCTCCCAGGACGGGCCTTGGGCGTTCTTGCTGATGTCGCCCGGCTGGTCGTTGAGGCTCTTGAAGAAGTCCTGCCACTCGGCATCCACCGAGGACGGGTCCTTCTCGTAGCGGGCGTAGATTTCGTCGATGTAGGTGGCGTTGGTGCCCTGCAAAAAGGAGGAGAGGGCAAAGGCTGCGTTCGCGTCTTGGCGAGACATACTTGAGTTCCTGGCGATTTCGGTTCGCGCATAACAAACGGCGCTGGCGCTGGGCTCCCCGGCAGAGGACCAGCGCGACAGGCACCATTTACCCTATTTGCTGCGAAACTTCGCCCGGAAAATTACGAAGGTGTGAATCAGGCTTTCAATTTTTCGGCAAGCGTGTGCCCGAGCCGAGCGGGAGACGGGGACACTGTAATTCCAGCCGATTTCATCGCGTCGGTCTTGGAACCGGCGTCCCCCTTGCCTCCGGAAATGATCGCGCCGGCGTGGCCCATGCGGCGGCCGGGAGGGGCTGTGACACCGGCGATGAAACCGACCATCGGCTTCTGGCGGCCGCGCTTGGCCTCGTCCTTGAGGAACTGGGCGGCGTCTTCCTCGGCGGAACCGCCGATCTCGCCGATCATGATGATCGACTCGGTCTTGGGGTCGCCGAGCAGCATTTCCAGCACGTCGATGAACTCGGTTCCCTTGACCGGATCGCCGCCGATGCCGACCGCGGTGGTCTGGCCGAGGCCTTCCTGGGTGGTCTGGAACACGGCTTCGTAGGTCAGGGTCCCCGAGCGGGAGACGATGCCGACGCTGCCGGTCTTGAAGATGTTGGCCGGCATGATGCCGATCTTGCACTCGCCGGCGGTCATGACGCCCGGGCAGTTCGGCCCGATCAGGCGCGACTTGGAGCCCGCCAGCGAACGCTTCACCCTGACCATGTCGATGACCGGGATACCTTCCGTGATGCAGACGATCAGCGGGATCTCGGCATCGATGGCCTCGCAAATCGCATCGGCCGCGCCCGGAGGCGGCACGTAGATCACGGACGCATCGGCGCCGGTCTTCTCACGCGCCTCGCGCACGGTGTCGAACACCGGCAGGCCCAGATGCGTCGCGCCGCCTTTGCCCGGCGAGGTGCCGCCGACCATCTTGGTGCCATAGGCAATCGCAGCCTCCGAGTGGAAGGTGCCGTTCTTGCCAGTAAAGCCCTGGCAGATGACCTTGGTGTTCTTGTCGATCAGGATGGACATGAGGTCTGCTTTCGCGAAACTAACGAGTGAGAGGTCAGTGGATGCGGCGGTAGACGCCGGTGAGCACGTCGGCCCAGCCTTCCGCGTCCGGCGAGAACTGGATCTTCAACGAATAGGAATCGTCGTCGATGATTTCATAGACGTGGCGCGCATTGCCGCGGAGCGAGCCGCGCACAAGCGTCAGGGTCTTGCCGACCCATCCGCCGGAGGCAGGCGAGGGCGGCGTGTAGCCGAGCGAATCGTACCAGAACAATTTGTAGGTCCGGTCTTCGCGGTCGAAGGTGAAGATGCCGTGGGTGGCGAAGCTCTGCTTGCCGTCGCGGGTCTGGACCGAGTCCTGGATCAGGTAGAAGCCGTTGAGATCCATGTGGGCCACGACGTGAGAGGTCGCCGTCCCGCCCTCCGTCCAGCGCGACGGAAAGACCACCTCTTCGCCATTCCATTCACCGGCGAACGCGGCAAGACGCGCGTGCTCCGGCAGCGGGGATGATGCAGCGAGATGGTCCTGGGTCATGGCCTCAGCCTCCCTTGACGGCCTTCACGATCTTCTGCGCGGCGTCGTCGAGATTGTCGGCCGGCACCACATTCAGGCCGGACTCACGGATGATCTTCTTGCCCAGCTCGACATTGGTGCCTTCGAGGCGAACCACCAGCGGCACGCTGAGACCGACCTCGCGCACCGCAGCGGTGACGCCCTCGGCGATCACGTCGCACTTCATGATGCCACCGAAGATGTTGACCAGGATGCCCTTTACGTTCGGGTCCGCTGTGATGATCTTGAAGGCGGCCGCGACCTTTTCCTTGCTGGCGCTGCCGCCGACGTCGAGGAAGTTCGCCGGCGCCATGCCGTAGAGCTTGATGATGTCCATCGTCGCCATCGCGAGGCCGGCGCCGTTGACCATGCAGCCGATATTGCCGTCGAGGGTGACGTAGTTCAGGTCGTATTTCGACGCTTCGATTTCCTTGGCGTCTTCCTCGGTCTCATCGCGCAGCGCGAGCACCTCGGGATGACGGAACAGGGCATTGTCGTCGAACGACACCTTGGCGTCGAGCACGCGGAGCTGGCCCTGCTTGGTCACGACCAGCGGGTTGATCTCCAGCATCGACATGTCCTTGGCGACGAACGCCGCGTAGAGCTGCGCGGTGAGCTTCTCGGCCTGCTTGGCGAGATCGCCGGAGAGTTTCAGCGCGTTCGCGACGGTGCGGCCGTGATGGCCCATGATGCCGGTCGCGGGATCGATCGAGAAGGTCACGATCTTCTCAGGCGTGTTATGCGCGACGTCCTCGATGTTGACGCCGCCATCGGTCGACACCACGAACGAGACGCGAGAGGTCTCGCGGTCGACCAGGATCGAAAGGTAGAATTCCTTGTCGATGTCGGAGCCGTCCTCGATGTAGAGGCGGTTGACCTGCTTGCCGGCGGGGCCGGTCTGGATGGTGACGAGCGTGGCGCCGAGCATCTGCTTGGCGAATTCGGAAACCTCCGCGGCCGACTTGGCGATGCGGACGCCGCCCTTGTCGCCGGCCGAGGCTTCCTTGAACTTGCCCTTGCCGCGGCCGCCGGCGTGGATCTGACTCTTCACAACCCAGACCGGGCCCGGGAGTGCCTTTGCCGCCGCGTCCGCATCGGCCGCCTTCAGGACCGGAACGCCCTTGGAGATCGCGACGCCGAACTCGTTCAGCAGCGCTTTGGCCTGATATTCATGGATATTCATATGGTCGCTCCCTGAACCCGCGGGCGGTGACCTCGTAGGCCCACCTCAGTCTTGTGGCTGGCATACCATATACCACAGGAACTGCAACCCGGATTCTCTGACATCGATCTCTGGACTTGCGGACCAGGACCCGCCCCAACCTTAAACAAGGTTTGGCGGACCCCGGAAATGAAACCGCCGAAGACCGGTTTTCGATCTTCGGCGGAATGTTTCGACCTTAGCGGCCCAGAAGATCGGGTGCGATCTTCTTGCAGGCATCAACCAGACCCTGCACCGCGCCGACCGACTTGTCGAAGGCTTCGCGATCCTTGCCGACGAGCTCGATCTCGACGACGCGCTCAACGCCCTTGGAGCCGATCACGACGGGCACGCCGACATACATGTCCTTCACGCCGTATTCGCCGTTCAGGTAGGCGGCCGAGGCCAGCACGCGCTTCTTGTCACGCAGATAGCTCTCGGCCATCGCGATCGCGGAAGCCGCCGGCGCGTAGAAGGCCGAGCCGGTCTTGAGGAGGTTGACGATCTCGGCGCCGCCGTTGCGGGTACGGTCGACGATCTCGTCGAGGCGCGCCTGCGAGGTCCAGCCCATCTTGACGAGATCGGGCAGCGGGATGCCGGCGACGGTGGAGTATTTTACCAGCGGCACCATGGTGTCGCCATGGCCGCCCAGCACGAAGGCGGTGACGTCTTCGACCGAAACGTTGAACTCGTCGGCCAGGAAGTAGCGGAAGCGCGACGAATCCAGCACGCCGGCCATGCCGACGACCTTCTTGTGCGGCAGGCCGCTAGCCTTCTGCAGCGCCCAGACCATCGCGTCGAGCGGGTTGGTGATGCAGATGACGAAAGCGTCGGGGGCGTATTTCTTGATGCCGGCGCCGACCTGTTCCATGACCTTGAGGTTGATCGAGAGGAGGTCGTCGCGGCTCATGCCGGGCTTGCGCGGCACGCCGGCGGTGACGATGCAGACTTTTGCGTTGTCGAGCGCCTCGTAGGAGTTGGCGCCGGTGTAGTGCGCGTCAAAGCCGTCGACCGGCGAGGACTGCGCGATGTCGAGCGCCTTGCCCTGCGGCACGCCCTCGGCGATGTCGAACATCACCACGTCGCCCAGCTCTTTCAGGCCGATGAGATGAGCCAGCGTTCCGCCGATCTGACCGGAGCCAATCAAAGCAATCTTGTCGCGCGCCATGTGAACCTGTCCTTTAGACACGTAAGGAGGGGAAAACTGAGACGGGTGGTTATCCCTTTCGCCTCCCCCGTTCAAGTCACGGGTTGCCCAATTGTCGGGCTTGCCGGGATAGCAGCCAGAATACCCAGGCCGTCATTCCGGGATGCGCCAACAGGCGCAGGCCCGGAATCCATGAGGCGGTAGAGTCGGCGGCAGGATGGATTCCGGGCTCGCGACTTCGTCGCGCCCCGGAATGACGCCGGAGAAGATGGTGAAATAGGACTTAAGTCTCCACCAACCCCTTGGTCGAACCGCTGGCGGTGGAATCCTTGCGACCGTGGGGCAGTGCCAGATAGGATTCCGAGCTCATTTCGATCAGGCGCGAGGCGGTGCGCTTGAACTCGTTGGCCTCGTTGCCCTCATTGGCGAGATAGAGCGAGATCGGGTTGGCATCGGCCGAGGCCATCAGCTTCACGGCATTGTCATAGAGCGTGTCGATCAGCGTAATGAAACGCTTGGCGGCGTTGCGCTGGGAGAAATCCATCACTGGAATATGGTCGACCAGGATGGTGTGATAGTCGTGCGCCAGCCTGAGATAGTCGGATGCCCCGAGCGGCTTCTCGCAGAGATCGGCGAACGCGAAGCGCGCCACGCCGTGGGCCGAGCACGGCACGTGCAGGATGCGGCCCTTGATCGAAATATCGCGCGACTTGCATTTGGCGCTGCCTGACATCTTCGACCAGGCGCGGTCGAGCGCGGCGTCGGCCTCGGTGTCTGCCGGCGTCAACCACATCGGCACGCCCTGAAGCTTTTCCAGCCGGAAGTCGGTGCGCGCGTCGAGCCGCAGCACGTCCATGTGGTCGGTGATCTGTTTGATAAAGGGCAGGAATAGCGAACGGTTCAGACCGCCCTTGTAGAGGTCGTCAGGCGCGACGTTGGAGGTCGCAACCACCACGGTGCCGAGCTCCAGCAGCTTTGCGAACAGGCGGCCGAGGATCATCGCGTCCGCGATGTCGGTGACGTGGAATTCGTCGAAACAGAGCAGCCAGCTCTCCTCGAAGATCGCATGCGCCGTCAGCGCGATGACGTCGCCGTCGGCGATCTCGCCGCGGGCGATGCCCTGGCGAAAATCGTAGATGCGCTCGTGCACATCGGCCATGAATTCGTGGAAATGCGCGCGCCGCTTGTGCTCGACGGTCGAGTGCTGGAAGAACAGATCCATCAGCATGGTCTTGCCGCGGCCGACCTCGCCATGGACGTAGAGCCCATGCGGCGCCTCGTCCTTGTCGCTGCTGAACAGGCGGCTGAGCAGGCCCTGCTTGCGCTGCGGCTTGTAATCGGCGAGCCGCTGGTCGAGCGCCGCATAGGCGTCGGCGATTTCGGCCTGCGCAGCGTCGGGCTCGATCGCGCCGGACGCGATCTGGGCCTGATAGGCTTCGCGGAATGAGGAACTGGGGGTCGAGAGCATGCTCTTTACCGCCAGAGATGAGCGGAAATTGCAACTCCGTATTGGCGCAAGGGCTTATGCGCTCCGCCCACATCCACGTGGTCGGAGGCGAGTAATTGAGATATCACAGGGCTAAAGCGGCTACTTTGAGGTTCCTGGCATGGCCCTTAGTATCGAGGACTCCGAGGTCGAACGGCTCGCGAGGCGTCTGGCGCAACTCACTGGCGAGACGGTTGCTCTTGCTACGAAGCGAGCTATCGAAGAGCGCCTCAGGCGCATCGACAATCAGTACTGCAAAACTGCTCTTTTGGAGGATATGGCCGCAATCCGTCGACGCTGGAGCGAGCTGCCTGTGGTAGCCGACCGGATGCCCGACGAAATAGTAGGATACGACGAACACGGATTGCCATTCTGACTTCAGTCGATGCTAGGCATCTACGCGCCATATGGGTCGGCGTCGCTCCGTCTTCTGCGAGCCAAGACTCACTCACACAACTCATAAGCGTCCTCGACCACATACGGGCCGCCGCCCGTCGATGCGCGGGACGAGAACAGCACGAAACGTTCGGCCGTGAACGCCTTGCTGGGAAAATAGCCGCGCAGCGAAAGATAATCGGCGACGTCACGGTCGGTGGCGTCGTGCAGCCGGGCCAGCGTGACATGCGGGATGAACTTGCGGCCTTCAGGGTCGAGGCCGATCCGCTGCATCAGGCGCTCGAGCTCGGCCTGCAATTCCATCAGCGGCTTGCTCGGCACGATGGTGGCGACCACCGCGCGCGGCTTGCGTCCGCCGAAACTCTGCAAACCCTGCACCTTCACCTCGAACGGCTTGCGGTCGACGCGAAACAACATCGAGGCGATTTCGTTGGCGGACATGCCATCGATATTGCCGATGAAGCGCAGGGTGACGTGATAATTTTCGGGATCGATCCAGCGGGCGCCGGGAAGGCCGCCCCGTAAATTGGAAAGCGACTGGCCAATCTCGGCCGGAATTTCCAGACCAGTGAACAAACGCGGCATCGTTTCGCACTCCCGATGCTTGGGCATGATCCCAGGGCAAGATCATATCCAAATTTTAGAGCCGGCGACGAATCACCGGTACCTCAATTCCTATCGCAGTTGTGTGACTCTGCGAAGCATCGCGCGCCTCACCCCGGTAAAACCCTGGGAATTACGGTTAGCGTTGCCTGCTTTTCAACGCCGCTGCTCAGCTATCGTGCCAATGAATGCCTCAACCGTGGGCAAGATATTCCTGACGATGATGTCGACGCCGGCCGCGGTCGGATGAATGCCGTCGGCCTGGTTGAGCTTGGCATCAGCCGCGACACCGTCGAGAAAAAACGGATAGAGCGGCACGCCGAATTTTTTCGCCAGATCCGGATAAATCGAATTGAAGCGCGCGGCATAGTCCGCGCCGTAATTCGGCGGCGCCAGCATACCGCACAGCATCACCGCGATCTTGCGCGCCTTGAGGCGCTGGACGATCTCGGTCAGCGCGGTGCGCGTCAAATCGGGATCGATGCCGCGCAGCGCATCGTTGGCGCCGAGCTCGATGATCACACCGTCGGTTCCGTTGGGGACCGACCAGTCGAGCCGGTCACGACCACCCGAGGAGGTGTCGCCGGATACCCCGGCATTGGTCATGTCGACCTCTATGCTTTTGTTTTGCAAGGCTTTTTGAAGTTTTGTGGGGAACGCCTCCTGGGCCGGGAGGCCAAGGCCGGCGCTCAAGGAATCGCCGAGAACCACCAGCTTGATCGGCTTCGCAGCCTCGGCCCATGCCGGATTTGGCACCGTCATCAAAGCGAGCATCAACACGGCTATGTGCATGAACAATCCGTAACGCCTCTCGACCGCGCGTGCGGAGTTGCCATATGACCGGACCATGGATACTCGCATCTCTTCCTCGTCGCTTGCCGACAGCTCGGCGGACACCATCGCCATCTCCAACGTCAATCTGTCATTGGGTACGGGCGCGGCACGCGTTCACATTCTCAAGGATATCAGCCTGCGCGTCGGCCGGAGCGAGACGATCGGCCTGATCGGCCCGTCAGGTTCGGGCAAATCCACGCTGCTGATGGTGATGGCGGGGCTGGAGCGTCCTGATAGCGGAGAGGTGGTGGTCAGCGGCACGCCTTTCAATGCCCTCGACGAGGACGCGCTGGCCCGCTTCCGCGGCCGCCAGGTCGGCATCGTCTTCCAGTCCTTCCATTTGATCCCGACCATGACCGCGCTGGAGAACGTCGCGGTGCCGCTCGAGCTTGCGGGCAATCCCGACGCCACAAAGCGCGCGGCGCAGGAGCTGCAATCGGTCGGGCTCGGCGACCGTCTGCATCACTATCCGACGCAGCTCTCCGGCGGCGAGCAGCAGCGCGTCGCGCTGGCCCGCGCGCTGGCACCCGATCCCGCGATCCTCGTTGCCGACGAGCCGACCGGCAATCTCGACGAAGCCACGGGACAACAGATCGTCGACCTGCTGTTCAGCAAGCATGCCGAGCGCGGCATGACGCTGGTGCTGGTCACGCACGATTCCTCGCTGGCGCATCGCTGCGATCGCGTGATCCGCCTGCGCTCCGGGCGCATCGACACGCAGTCGGCGCCGGCATGAGCCTCGCTGCCGAACCGTTTGCGAAGCCCAATGGCGTTGCGCTGTCGCTGCGCTACGCGCTGCGCGAATTGCGCGGCGGCCTGCGCGGCTTCTACGTCTTCATTGCCTGCATCGCGCTCGGCGTGATGGCGATCGCCGGCGTCGGCTCCGTATCGGCGAGCCTGAGCGACGGCCTCGCCCGCGAGGGCCGTACGCTGCTCGGCGGCGACGTGTCCTTCGTCTTGTTCCAGCGCGAGGCGAAGCCGGAGGAAGTCGCCTTCCTGCGTTCGCGCGGCACCGTCTCGAGCGCCGCCACACTGCGCGGCATGGCGCGCTCGGCTGAGGGCAAGCTGGCGCTGGTCGAGATGAAGGCCGTCGACGACACCTATCCGATGCTGGGACAGCTGACGCTGGCGCCGCCGCTGCCGATGTCCGACCTGCTCGCAGAGCACGACGGCGCGTTCGGCGCGGCCGCCGATCCGACGCTGCTGGCGCGGCTGTCGCTCAAGACCGGCGATCGCGTCACCGTCGGGACTGCCACGTTCCAGATCCGCAGCGCCGTCGAAGCCGAGCCTGACAAGCTCGCCGGCGGCATCGGCTTCGGCCCGCGCTTCCTGATCAGCGAGGCGGGCCTGCGCGCCACGGGGTTGGTCCAGCCCGGCAGCCTGGTGCGCTGGGTCTACCGGGTGAAGCTGCCGGAGATCGCCAATAGCGAGCGCGCCACCGACGCCTTCATCGCGGACGCCCGCAACGCCGCGCCGCAGGCCGGCTGGGAGGTCCGCAGCCGCTCCAATGCGTCGCCGCAGCTCGAGCGCAACATCAACCGCTTCACGCAGTTCCTGACGCTGGTCGGCCTCGCCGCGCTGCTGGTCGGCGGCGCCGGCGTCGCCAATGCCGTCAAGGCCCATATCGATCACAAGCTCGAGGTGATCGCGGCCTTCAAGGCCGTCGGGGCCACCGGGCGCGACGTGTTCGGCATCTATCTCGCCCAGGTTCTCCTGCTCGCCGCGATCGGCTCGGTGATCGGCCTCGCGCTCGGCGCCGCCATGCCCTTCGCAATCGTCGGCCTGTTCGGCAAGCTGCTGCCGCTGCCGGTGGTGCCGGCGGTGCATGCCGACGAACTCGCGCTGTCGTTCGTCTATGGGCTGCTGACGGCGCTTGCATTCGGCCTGTGGCCACTCGGGCGGGTGCACGACGTGCCGGTGGCCGCGCTGTTCCGCGACACCATCAGCTCCGAATGGCACCGGCCGCGCTGGAGCTATCTCGTCTTCATGGCCGTCGTGATCGCGCTGCTCATCGCGGTCGTGATCGGGCTATCCTTCGACAAGCGCATCGCCGCGGTGTTCGTGGCCTCCTCCGTGGTCGTGTTCGCGCTGCTGCGCGGCATTGCCGCTCTGCTGATGACGATCGCACGGCGGCTGCCGCGCACGCGGTGGCCGATGCTGCGGCTTGCGATTGCCAACATCCACCGGCCGGGCGCGCTGACGCCCTCCGTCGTGCTGTCGCTCGGGCTCGGCCTCGCCGTGCTCGTCACCATCACCCAGATCGACGGCAATCTGCGCCGGCAGTTCCTGGCGGCACTGCCCGAGCACGCACCGTCGTTCTTCTTCATCGACATTCCGAGCACGCAGGCCGAGCAGTTCGACTCATATCTGCGCCAGCTCGCCCCTGGCGCGAAGGTCGATGACGTGCCGATGCTGCGCGGGCGCATCGTCGGGGCCCGCGGCGTCCGCGCCGAGGAGCTCAAGCCCAGCACCGATTCCGAGTGGGTGCTGCAGAGCGACCGTGGCCTGACCTATACCGCCGAGCTGCCGAAGGGCTCCAAGGTGGTCGAGGGCGAGTGGTGGAGCGCCGATTATTCCGGCCCGCCGCTGGTTTCGATGGAGAAGAAGATCGCGGACGGACTCGGCCTCAAGCTCGGCGACGAGGTCGTGGTCAATATCCTCGGCCGCGACATCCCCGCGAAGATCAGCAATCTGCGCAGCATCGACTGGCAGGGCCTCGGCATCAATTTCGTCCTCGTGTTTTCGCCGAACGCGTTCAAGGGCGCGCCGCACACCCACATCGCGACGCTGACGGAAGCCGGCGGCGATGCGGCCGGCGACGGCAAGATCATCAGGGAGGTGGCTGACGCCTATCCGATGGTGACGAGCGTGCGCGTGCGCGAGGTGATGGAGACGGTCGGCTCGGTCGTGACCAACCTGGCGCTGGCGATCCGCGGCGCCAGCGCGGTGACCCTGATCTCGGCGATCCTGGTGTTGGGCGGCGCGCTCGCCGCCGGCCATCGCCACCGGGTCTACGATGCTGTAATCCTCAAGACCCTGGGCGCGACCCGGCTGCGGCTGCTCGGCGCCTATGCCCTCGAATACCTCCTGATTGGCCTCGCTACGGCGGTGTTCGGCGTTTTCGCCGGCAGCGTCGCGGCCTGGATGATCGTGACCCGGCTGATGACCCTCACTTTCGTCTGGCAGGGCGGCAGCGCCGCCGGCGTGGTCGCGGCTGCCTTGGTCGTCACGGTCGGCCTCGGGCTCGCCGGCACGCTGCTGGCGTTGAACAAAAAGCCCGCCACGGTGTTGCGGAATTTGTGACAAATGGTAGCGGGCGGCGGCACGGGAGCGAAATCGCACGATTCCGGCGATTAACCACGTCCGCTCGTCTGGATTGCAGGGAAGGGCGACATTCAGCCGCGCGTGGACGGTTGCAGCGGATGTGTTAGTTTCCCACATATCGAGTGGGTTCGGAGCCCCGATTGTTAGCCAAAATTTAGTCGGCAGACATCGGTATCCGAGATAGAGTTTGACGAACCGGCGGCATGGCGACCCTCATGCCGGACCGGACCAACCAACGGGAATTCGACCATGTCGGACCTAGACCGCAATTACGCTTCTCCTTTCGGCAGGGCCGCCGGGCGTGTTGACGCCGCGACGGTCGATGCCGGCCTGCGCGCCTACATGCTGCGCATCTACAACTACATGAGCATTGGCCTCGCCATCACCGGCTTGGCCGCGCTCGGCGTCTACATGGCCGCCGTGACGGATGTTCCGACCCCGGAAGCCGTCCGCGTCGGCAAGCTGTTCCTGACGCCGTTCGGCTACGCGATGTTCGTCAGCCCGCTGAAGTGGCTGTTCATGCTCGCGCCGCTCGCCATGGTGTTCGTGATCTCGGCGGGCATCAACCGTCTCGCTCCCTCGACCGCCCAGATCCTGTTCTGGGTGTTCGCGGCGCTGATGGGCGTCTCGCTGTCCTCGATCTTCCTGGTGTTCACGCACACCTCGATCGTGCGGGTGTTCTTCATCACCGCGGCGACCTTCGGCGCGCTCAGCCTCTACGGCTACACCACCAAGCGTGACATGAGCGGAATGGGTTCGTTCCTGTTCATGGGCCTGATCGGCATCGTGATCGCGAGCCTGGTAAACCTGTTCCTGGCGAGCTCGGTGCTGCAGTTCGTGGTGTCGGTGGTCGGCGTGCTGGTGTTCGCGGGCCTCACCGCCTGGGATACCCAGCGGCTGAAGAACGACTACATCTACGGCTACGCCTCGGCCGGCGGTGACATCGCAGAGCGTGCGGCCATCACCGGCGCGCTGTCGCTGTACCTGAACTTCATCAACCTGTTCACGCTGCTCCTGCAGCTCCTCGGCCAGCGCGACTAAGCGCTGAGGCGAGAGGACGGACACGAACCCCGGCCGAAAGGCCGGGGTTTTTGTTTGGGTGGGCCGGACGTCGTCATCGCCCGCCTTGTGCGCAATTGCGCACTGGGGCGGGCGATCCAGTACGCCGCAGCGCCTCGATCCTAGCCGTGCTGTCTCGGAGTACTGGATGCCCCTCCTACGCGGGGCATGACAGCGCAGAAGATGGAGGCTGCTTCCCTCGCAATGACGCGTGGGGAGGCCGTTCGCCTCTTCCAGCCGTTCCAGGAAGGCTCTAATCTTGCCCCATGTCCGCACCCGATATCAGGCCCACCACTGAGGCCGACCTCCCCGCCATCACCGCCATCTACCAGCAGGCCGTCCGCGAGGGCACCGCGACGTTCGAGCTGGAGCCGCCCGATCTCGCCGAGATGACGCGCCGCTACCGTACGCTGATCGACGGCGGCTACCCCTATTTCGTCGCCATCCTCGACGGGCGCGTCGCCGGCTACGCCTATGCCGGCGCCTACCGGCCGCGGCCGGCCTACCGCTTCACGGTCGAGAACTCGATCTATCTCGATCCGTCCTTCCACCGCCGCGGCATCGGAGCGCTCCTGCTGGAGCGGCTGATCGTCGAGTGCGAGGCGCGCGGTTTCCGCCAGATGATCGCCGTGATCGGCGATTCCGCCAATGCGGGTTCGATCGGCGTGCACAGCAAGGGCGGCTTCAAGATGATCGGCACGCATCCCAGCGTCGGGCTGAAATTCGGCCGCTGGCTGGACACGGTGATGATGCAGCGGGATCTTGGCGAGGGCGCGAAGAGCGTGCCGGGGAAGTAAGGCCCGTAGCCCGGGTGAGCGAAGCGATACCCGGGAAGGCTGCAAGCAAAGACCCGGATGTCGCTACGCTCATCCGGGCTACTGGATCCCTGCTCACACCACCGCCAATTTGCGATCGATCACCAGGAGCACGCGCTCCAGTTCGTGGCCGCGGCGCAGGATCAAGCCCGTCGCCGAGATCACGCTGTACATGCCCTGCTTGCGCGCGAGGCGCGGATCCTTCTCGATACGATAAATTGGCACTTCCGAGGCGCGGCGGAAGACCGAGAACACGGCGCGATCCCTGAGGAAGTCGATGGCATAGTCGCGCCACTCGCCGTCGGCGACCATCCGGCCGTAGAGATTGAGAATACGGTGCAGCTCGAGCCGGTTGAACGTCACGCGGCTCAGCTGCGCATTCGAAGCGGCGGGGCGCGCCGCCGCGCGCTGTTCGCTCGGATCGGCATCCTCCGACAGACTCATAGGTCGCCTCCTGTCGCATCAGCATGACCGCGTCCGCGAAGAACCGTCCCCGGAACCGCGGATCATGACAGTTGCATGATCGCGCCAACTGTTCCCCACCGCAAGGGGCCCCTGGAAGGACACTGGACCGGAGCAAACCGCCCACACGCAGCGGTGGAACTCTGTCGCGGCAAACCGTCACGGGATCGTTAGCAGGAATCATAGTGTCGCCGCTTTTCCGCCAAGCGACTGCCGCCCTGCATTGCGAAAAGACTTGTGTGCGTTGACCCGGTCCTTTCGGTTCCGGATTCCTCAGCCCCCAGCCCCCCGGGGCCGTCAGGATCGGGTCTGTTCGCACGACAAGGAGGGCCAACGCGAGTTGGTCCTTTTTTGTTTGGGTCGGTTTTGTCTGTGTCGGGATGTTTCTGCCTCGACGCATATCTCACCATCTCCGCACAAACTCTCTCCCCTCATCCTGAGGAGCCGCGAAGCGGCGTCTCGAAGGATCGAGGCCGAGCTGCCTCAGTAGGGCCTGCATGGTTCGAGACGGCGCTGACGCGCCTCCTCACCATGAGGATTGAGAGCGTGCTTGAGTCGGAAGATTCGAAGTGTGCGCGTCAGTGCAGCGACGTATACGCCGCGCCCAGCATCGGGCCCGGCTTCTCGCGGCTGCCGTCCTGAACATAGACCACGGCACCGTCGACGCCGTCGCGCGTGAGGTTCTCGATCGGCACCGTCCAGCTTTCCGGACGGCCGGTCCAGTCGCCGACCTTGAGCAGGTTGCGCACCACGTTGTGATAGATGACCTGCTGTCCACGATTTTCGCCGCGGCTGATTGCGATCGGGACCGATTTCGCAATCGAGCAGATCCAGACCTCGCCGTGGGACGCCGTCGGCTCGTTGCTCGCGGCGACCGAGACGTTGATCTGCTTGCCAGCGAGCGACATCGTCACCGGCACGCTCATCACACCAGTGCCCTTATCGGTTTTGCCGATCGCGCTTTCGATGCCGGTGCGGTCGCTGCCGACGACATGCGTGGAGCCGTTGACCACGACCTGCGGCGTGTAGACTTCGCGGTCGCCGCGCATGCGCGAATAGGCACGCTGCCGTGCAGAGAAGCGCGAATCGGCCAATGTGTCCTTCCAGCCGAGATAGTCCCAATAGTCGATCGGCATGCTCAGCGCGATGATCGAGGGATCGCGGGCGAGGTCGCCGATGATCTTGTCGGCCGGCGGGCAGGAGGAGCAGCCCTGCGAGGTAAACAATTCGACAACGGCGCGGGGATCAGCCTCGGCAGGACGAATGACGGCGACGATTGCACAGAGACCAAGAGCTCCCGACCAGAGGGCGCCGGACCAGCGTGAAACCAGATGAGAAGCCGTCATTGTTGTCATGTCGAACGCCGTACACCATTGCTCGTGAGAGGGAAATCTTACCGCCGGATGGTCACCGTAGTCTTACGGGCCTCACACTTTCGTCCGCCAAAGTAACCGTCCAAAGCGTCGGGTTCTCCGCCGGGCGGGCCCATCTGAAGCCTGCCGCAAACGCGTGAAGGCGGCCTTGTGATAGGCCGCCTTCGTGTAACCTACTACTCACTTCGCAGTGAGCCACCGTTCACAAGTCCGCGCTTACGCCGCGAGCTTGCGCAGCACGTAGTGCAAGATGCCGCCGTTGCGGTAGTATTCCAGCTCGTCCAGCGTATCGATGCGGCAGAGCAGCGAAACGCGCTGCAGCGAACCGTCGCCGGAGACGATCTCCGCGGTCAGCTTCTGGCGCGGCTTGAGCTCGCCGACGAGGCCGCGCAGCGTGACCTTCTCGTCGCCCTTCAGACCGAGCGACGACCAGGAGGTGCCGTCCTCGAACGTCAGCGGCAGCACGCCCATGCCGACCAGGTTGGAGCGGTGGATGCGCTCGAAGCTCTGGCAGATCACGGCGCGCACGCCGAGCAGACGCGTGCCCTTCGCGGCCCAGTCGCGCGAGGAGCCGTTGCCGTATTCGGCGCCGGCGAACACCACCAGCGGCACCTGCTCCTGCTGGTACTTCATCGCGGCGTCGTAGATCGACATCTGCTCGCCGTCTGGCCAGTGTTTTGTCAGACCGCCCTCAGGGATATTTCCATCCGCGCCCTTGAGCATGAAGTTCTTGATGCGGATATTGGCGAAGGTGCCGCGCATCATGACTTCATGGTTGCCGCGCCGCGTGCCGTACTGGTTGAAGTCGGCCGGACGTACCTGGTGTTCGCTGAGATATTTGCCGGCGGGCGAGGTGAGCTTGATCGAACCGGCCGGCGAGATGTGGTCGGTGGTGATCTTGTCGCCGAACATGGCGAGGATGCGGGCCTCGACGATGTCGGTGACCGGCTCCGGCTCCTTCTTCATGCCTTCGAAATAGGGCGGGTTCTGCACATAGGTCGAGCTCATGTTCCAACGATAGGTCTCGCTCTCGACCGTCTTGATCTTGCGCCAGTTGGTGTCGCCCTTGAACACGTCGGCATACTTCTTCTTGAAGATCGACGCGGTCACGAACTTCTTCATGAAGGCGTTGATCTCCTTCGTCGTCGGCCAGATGTCCTTCAGGTAGACCGGCTTGCCGTCCTTGCCTTCACCGAGCGGTTCGATAGCGAGGTTCTTGGTGACGGTGCCCGCGAGCGCGTGGGCGACCACGAGCGGCGGCGAGGCCAGATAGTTCGCCTGCACGTCCGGCGAGACGCGGCCTTCGAAGTTGCGGTTACCGGAGAGCACGGCAGCCGCGACGATGCCGTTGTCGTTGATCGACTTCGAGATCTCCTCGGGCAGCGGACCGGAATTGCCGATGCAGGTGGTGCAGCCGAAACCGACCAGGTTGAAGCCGACCTTGTCGAGATCGGCCTGGAGACCGGAATCGGCGAGATAGGCCGCCACCACCTGGCTGCCCGGGGCGAGCGAAGTCTTCACCCACGGCTTTGCCTTGAGGCCCTTCGCGGCGGCGTTGCGCGCCAGCAGACCGGCGCCGATCAGCACGCTCGGGTTCGAGGTGTTCGTGCAGGAGGTGATCGCGGCGATCACGACGTCGCCATGGCCGATGTCGAACTTCTTGCCCTCGACGGCAAAGCGCTTCGCCGGCTCCTCGGCCTTCTTGTATTCGCTGGCGAGCGCGAGCGAGAAGCCCTCGGCCACGGACGGCAGCGCAATGCGGCCTTCGGGGCGCTTCGGACCGGCCATCGACGGCACGACGTCACCGAGGTCGAGCGTCAGCGTCTCCGTGAACACCGGATCGGCCGACTTGGCGGTGCGGAACAGCCCTTGCGCCTTCGCATAGGCCTGCACCAGCGCGACGCGCGCCGAGGCGCGGCCGGAGGTCTTGAGATAATCGAGCGCGGCGGCGTCGACCGGGAAGAAGCCGCAGGTCGCGCCATATTCGGGCGCCATGTTGGCGATGGTCGCCTTGTCGGCGACCGAGAGATGGTCGAGGCCGGGGCCGAAGAACTCGACGAACTTGCCGACAACGCCGAGCTTGCGCAGCATCTGCGTCACCGTCAGCACGAGGTCGGTCGCGGTGACGCCTTCCTTCATCGCGCCCTTCAGCTTGAAGCCGACGACGTTGGGCAGCAGCATCGACAGCGGCTGGCCGAGCATGCAGGCTTCGGCCTCGATGCCGCCGACGCCCCAGCCGAGCACGGCGAGACCGTTGACCATGGTGGTGTGGGAATCGGTGCCGACCAGCGAGTCGGGATAGGCGACCTCGAAGGTGCCGGTCTTCTTGCCGACCGTCATCTTCTCCTTCTTGGTCCAGACCGTCTGGGAGAGATATTCGAGATTGACCTGGTGGCAGATGCCGGTGCCGGGCGGCACGACGGAGAAGTTCGAGAACGCCTTCTGGCCCCATTTCAGGAACTCGTAGCGTTCCTGGTTCTGCTTGTATTCCTCGGTGACGTTCTTGCCGAACGCCTTGTTGTCACCGAAGAAGTTCACGATCACGGAGTGGTCGATGACGAGGTCGACCGGCACCAGCGGATTGATCTTCTCGGCATCGCCGCCAAGCTTCTGCATCGCGTTGCGCATCGCGGCGAGATCGACCACGGCGGGGACGCCGGTGAAGTCCTGCATCAGCACGCGCGCCGGGCGGAAGGCGATCTCATGCTCCAGCGACTTCTTGCGCAGCCACTTCGACACCGCGACGATGTCTTCCTTCTTGACCGAGCGGCCGTCCTCGTTGCGGAGCAGGTTCTCGAGCAAGACCTTCATCGAATAGGGGAGTTTCGAAATTCCCTTCAGACCATTCTTCTCGGCCGTGGGCAGGCTGTAATAGACATAAGTCTTGGCGCCGACCTTGAGGGTCTTTTTGCATTTGAAGCTGTCGAGCGAGGTCATGTAGGAAATCCCAATTGTTAGTTATACCCGGCAGGGTATTTTAACACCGTCAGCGTAGGCAGGCTGAGTCGCTTGCAGGGGCAGGTTGAGTTGCTGCATCAAGTAGTTCCGGGCTTATAGAAGCTTTCTAACCGCGCCGCCACAGCCACAAACGTGCCGCGGCAATCCGCGAGCCAAAAATTCCCATACGCTACCCCAAGTTTTCCTGAGGCCTGACGTTGAGCGGGTTGGTACGAGGCGAGATGCAGCTTTCCGGACATGGGGTCACATGCGTGCGGGGCGGCCGCGAGGTGTTTGCCGGGCTCGATTTCGGGGCCGGCTCCGGCGAAGCCGTGGCGGTCGTCGGCCGCAACGGATCGGGCAAGACCTCGCTGCTGCGGCTGATCGCGGGCCTGCTCATTCCGGCGGGCGGCACGATCGCGCTGCACGGAGGTGACGCCGAGCTGACATTGCCGGAGCAATGCCATTATCTCGGTCATCGCGACGCCCTGAAGCCGGCCCTCAGCGTGGCGGAGAATCTGACGTTCTGGGCCGATTTCTTGGGCGGCGAGCGTTTCGACGCCGGCGAGAGCCTCGCCACCGTCGGGCTCGACCATGCCGCCGATCTGCCCGCCGCCTTCCTGTCCGCAGGCCAACGCCGCCGGCTCTCGCTGGCCCGCCTGCTGACCGTCCGCCGGCCGGTCTGGCTCTTGGACGAGCCGACCACGGCGCTGGATGTCGCGGGCCAGGACATGTTTTCCGGATTGATGCGCGAGCACTTGGCGCGCGGCGGCCTGATCGTCGCCGCCACCCACGCCCCCCTCGGGATCGATTCGCGGGAGCTGCGGATCGGGGGTGCGGTGTGATTCCGATGGACCCTCAGTTTTCCGAGCGGCGGGGTGCCGCTCTCTCCGTTCCCTCCCCCCTTGTGGGGGAGGGTCAGGGAG